>JABUTQ010000108.1 GCA_021443605.1 Bacteroidales bacterium
CTCTTCACTCCGGCAGCCTTTGCGGCCTTCTTCAGGTCGAGAGTGCTGTTGACAGGGACCACAAATACAAAATGGGGAGCCTTGTGCCCGCCTGTACCAACACCTCCATCTGCCTCTGTCACAAGTGTTTTAAAAACCATATCGGGATTTTCTTCCAATGCTTCCGCCACCTTCACCCCGTCTGTGATGGAGCTGTCGTAAGAAAATGCCTTATATTCGATTCCCTCCGCAGAAAGGAGGCGCATTACATTTGTCGTTGTCATAATTCTTTTTTTTAGTCCGTCCGTCATTCTGAACGAAGTGAAGAATCTCCACGAGTAGGGTTTTGCAGTGAGATCCTTCGCATCGCTCAGGATGACAATGTGCTGTTGCGGGATTAATTTGTTTCTCGTGGCAAAGTTTCCGGAGGCAAAGCAGGAGAAGCAGCTTCTACGTCTTTCAGTTTGTTTTGAATTTGTCGGGTACGCACTCCGCTCAACTCATCAAGATTGTTCAAGCCACCCTGTATATTCTTCTTTGCCTTTTCCAGCAAATCCCCGAAAGTCTCAAACTCTTTTTTCACTCCGCTGAGCACTTTCCACACCTCGCTGCTCCGCTTCTGTATTGCAAGTGTGCGAAAACCCATCTGGAGACTGTTCAGAAGGGCCGCAAGTGTGGTCGGACCGGTGACAATCACCTTATACTGGTTCTGCAACTCCTGAATGAGCCCCGCCGAACGGACCACCTCCCCGTATATTCCTTCAAACGGGAGGAACATAATCGCAAAATCGGTGGAATACGGCGGTGCTATGTACTTATCCCTAATGTCCGCAGCCATCCTCTTTATATCCCTATACATTGCATTTCGTTCATTTTCAATTGCTTCCGTATTGCCTGCCTCATACGCTATCTGGAGTTTTTCATACGATTCCCTTGGAAATTTCGCATCTATCGGAAGCCAGACCTGCGACATATCTTCGTCCTTGCCGGGGAGCCTCACCGCAAACTCCACAACCTGTGCGCTGCGCGGCTTGATATGGACGTTTGCCTGGTATTGCTCCGGTGCCAGAATCTGCTCCAGAAGCATCGAGAGCTGCACTTCTCCAAGCCCGCCACGCATCTTTACATTCGCAAGGACTTTTTTCAATCCTCCGACATCCTGTGCGAGAGACTGCATCTCTCCCAGTCCTTTTTGCACCTCAATCAACTGTTTCCCAACTGTTTCAAAGCTTTTGCCGAGCCTGTCGGAGAGTGTCTTTTCCAGTTTCTCATCTACCGTGGCACGGATGGTTTCAAGCTTCTCCCCCACATTAGTCCGTATCCCATCAAGATTCTCCGACATAGTTTTTCGCATCCCGTCAAGATTCTCTGATGTACTTTTGCGAATCCCTTCGATACTCTCAGACATCGTTTTTCGCATCCCTTCGAGATTCTCCGACATACTCTTGCGGCTCTGTTCCAGAGTTTCAGATGTGGATTTTCTCATCTGTTCAAGAGCGGCAACAGTCCCTTGTCGGTTATCGTTAACAGCTTGAACCATTTGAGATTGCCTTGTGGTGATACTTTCAGAAAAAGCATTCTGTCCTTTTTCAAAACTGTCGAAGCGCTCTTTTATCAGTTCGCGGTTCAAAGTGTTGTTCTGCTCGATGGAACGGCGGAGCATAAATATGACAATGACCGCCACAATGAGCAGCACTGCCAGCACAATCAATAAGATAGATTCCAAACTCATTTGCTTTCAAATTTTTCAAGGGCATCGGCGACTACGAAATTACTACCGCCAATGAATATCAAATCATTTTTAGCGGCTATGCTCAAAGCTTTGTCAATCGCCTCATATACAGAATGATACTGATTCCCATAAATCCCATATCGCTCCAATGCAGACGCAAGTTCGCCGACCGCTTTTCGGCGAGGAGATGATGGTTGTGTAAGGAGATAAGTAAATTTTTCTCCCGGTTTTACCATAAACGGAGCCACGGCATCGATATCCTTGTCCCCCACAACTCCAAACACAATATATATGTGACGATACTTGTCGGCTTCCGCCGCAAGTTGTGAGAATACATATTTAAGGCCGTGGGCATTGTGCCCGATGTCACATATCATATCGGGTAAAGATGCCACCTTCTCCCACCTTCCGCGAAGGCCGGTGATTTTTGCGGCATTTGTAATTCCTTCTGCCACATCTTTTTCCGTATGATGAATTTCACTTTTGAGGCAATCCATCGCACAACAAACCGTGCGGATATTCACCTTTTGATAGTTTCCGCCAAGCCCCACGGGGGAAATATCCCGAAAAGATTCAGGCAACATAAAATCTTCTGCAAAGGAGATTCTGCTGCCACAGGAATCGGCTTTTGCCTCAAAGACAGGCTTGGTCTGCAGAACGCTCTCCCCTATCACCACCGGAACGCCACCCTTGATGATTCCGGCCTTTTCTCCGGCAATCTCTTCGAGTGTAAATCCCAGATGCTCACAATGTTCCAGCCCTATATTCGTTATGACAGACATTATAGGAGTTATCACGTTGGTGGAATCGAGCCTCCCCCCGAGACCACATTCGATTACTGCAAAATCGACTTTTCTCTTTGCAAAAAAATCGAATGCCATTGCGGTGGTTATTTCAAAAAACGAAGGGTTTTCAGAATAGATGAAGCTGTCCCATTTATCGAGAAAATCTGAAACTTCTTCTTTGGAAATCAACTCCCATCCCTCTTTTGAAACAATCTTCATCCTCTCCCTGAAATCGAGAAGGTGCGGAGAGGTGTAAAGCCCCACTTTATAGCCTGCACAAGCGAGAATTGACGCGAGCATAGAACTCACGGAGCCTTTGCCGTTTGTCCCCGCAATATGAATCGAGCGGAACTTCTTATGAGGCTCTCCAAGAGCGGCATCAAAAGCGGTCATCGACTCGATGCCCGGCTTATACGCCCGCTTCCCCACTTTTTGATAAGAGGGAATCTTAGAGAATAGCTGCTCGATTTTTTCTTGATAGGTCATTGAGAATCAAATTATTCAAAAATAATCTTTCCAAAATGGTCGGGACGGTGGAAACTCGGTTTTTCAATTGGAATAGGATTCCAGCTCAAGAAATGGGGCACGGCAGTGTCATCACCGCACTTGTAGAAATTGGCAGTCATCTGAGCTCCCTTGAGACTTTTTGCATCAAGGCCATATA
>JABUTQ010000350.1 GCA_021443605.1 Bacteroidales bacterium
TCAAGGGCTTTGAGAGATGTAACAGAAGCTCACGGGTGCGTTTACCACACTGCTGCGGTGGGAGAAGTGAATGTAACCACCAAAATGCGCGAGATTGGTGCAGTGATTGGCGGCGAAGGGAACGGAGGAGTGATTGTTCCCGATCTCCATTACGGCCGCGATGCCCTTATCGGTGTAGCCCTTTTCCTAAGCAATATGGCACACAAGAAGATGACAGCTTCTCAACTCCGCGCCACATATCCGGACTATTTTGTTTCGAAAAATCGCATAGACCTGCCAAACGCAGCCGTTGCAGACAAGATTTTCGAAGCAATCAAGAAAAAATACAGTGCCGAGAAACTCACCACCATCGATGGTGTGAGAGTTGATTTTGAAAGTGAGCGCAAGTGGGTGATTCTCCGCAAATCAAATACCGAGCCCATCATCAGGGTTTATGCAGAAGCTCCGACCGAGGCCGTGGCCGATGCTCTCGCAAAAGAAATCATCTCATTGGCAGACAGCTGTATGTAAGAATATATTATGTTTTCATTCCGTACGACATCCATATTCGAACAGGGAGACAACACGCTCTCGCGCGGAAGGCTTGCCGTGCTGGAATGCGCTGCCGCCTGGTATCCCGAAGTTGATGCCCATCTGTGGGAGATTCTTGCCGGAAGCAGGAACGTGATTATGCACATCCCTGCCGATAAACTGACTCTCCAAGCTCTGAATGATGCAGAAATAGATGGGTTGATAATTGAATATCAGCCTCTTGGTGACAGGTTTGATTCTTTTTTGGGCATTCTCTTAAGCCTGTTTTCCCAGATGAAGGAGGCAGGGAGCGAGATTGCCGTTTATATTGCAGACCGTTTCAATCCGGGAGGGCGTCAGGTGGAAGGAGTCCACAGAGACGGCCTCCCGCCTAAATACGGTCTTACACTCGGGGAAGTTGCGAATATGTATTACAGCGACCTCAACGCCCGCTTTCCTCTCCATATCATTTCGGCAAACGCCACAATGGCGGGACGCGAGCTTATGCCGTGGAGTATTCCCCCCGAGCACGACTTCTGTTCTCTGTTCTCTTCTTTTTTCCATTGCGGGCAAAATCTCTGGAAAGGGACAAACGTCAGTTTCGGAGAAGGGACAAACCGCCCGTTCGAGTTTTTCGGAGCGCCGTATATGACCGGTCTAAAGGGGGCTGAAGCGGTCTATAACCGCGGAGTGTTTATGCGAAGGTGTGAGTTCATTCCCAAGTATGGACGGTACGCCGGTGAAATCTGCCATGGCTTTCAGTTGCTGCCCAATCCGGGAGAACAATACAACTCCTTCCTGCACGCGCTCCGTCTTATCCGCTTCGTGAAAGATTCGTGCAAAGAGTTTGTGATGTATAATCAAATGGAGGAAATTATCGGAGATGACACGATAATGGCCTATTTGTCAAGCAAATGCGATTGGGAAGAGTTAAGAGAATACATCAAGGCGGAGGAGCAGAAATGGCTCCGCAAGGCCAAGAAATATCTCCTATACGATGACGCCCCCTACAGGGTGAAGTAATCAGCTATTTTTTCAGCTGCGGCGATGCCGTCCATTGCAGAGGAGACGATACCGCCGGCATACCCCGCCCCTTCTCCGCAAGGATAGATTCCCGGAAGCAACGGATGTTGCAGCGTAGTATCGTCACGGGGTATTCTGACAGGAGAAGAAGTTCTTGATTCGCAAGCAAGTAAGAGTGCATCGTTTGTGTAATACCCTTTCATCTTCCGGTTGAACAACGGGAATGCGGCACGAAGGCGTCTATAGACAAAATCGGGAAGCATCTCGTGAAGCGGAGCCGACACAGTGCCGGCAGCATACGAACTTTTCGGAAGATTTTGAGAAGAAATCCCTCTGCAAAAATCCATCATCCTCTGAGCGGGAGCTTTATAACTGTTTGAGAATTGGTACATTGCCTTTTCAACAGAGTGCTGAAACTCGAGCAGGGCAAACACCCCGTATTTTGAATAATCGGGAACGTCTTCGGGCTCTATAGAGCACACTATTCCGGCATTTGCCCAGGCAGAATTTCGGGCAGAGTTGGACATTCCGTTCAAGACGATTTCGCCCGGGGCTGTGCTTGAAGGGACAAGTATCCCACCCGGACACATACAGAAAGAGAACACACCGCGCCCATCTACCTGCTCTGCCAAAGAGTATTCCGCAACGGGCATATTCGGCTGCCAGCGACCATGATACTGAATGTTGTTGATAAGCGATTGAGGATGCTCAGCACGGACACCGAGAGCAAACCCCTTCATTTGGAGTTCCCATCCCTTTGCGGCAAAAAGACGATAGATATCTCTTGCCGAGTGGCCGGTGGCAAGAATCACGTTTTCAGCGCTATAGCACTCTCCGGAAGCACAAACGGCCTTCCATCCATTTTTCACGGCTCCGCCCGGGACAGATACCTCAAAAGGCTGAATATCAACAACCTTTGCATTAAAATGATACTCTCCTCCGTGACCGACAATGGTATTTCGAATATTCTCCACCACTCTTGGAAGCACGTCGCTGCCGATATGGGGATGTGCGTCAATCAGAATATTCTCTTGCGCCCCCGCCTGCACGAACTTGTGAAGCACTTCGTAAATATCGCCCCTCTTGTTTGAACGTGTGTAGAGTTTGCCGTCTGAAAACGTGCCGGCTCCACCTTCTCCGAAACAATAGTTGGAATCTTCGTTCACAAGACTCTTCTGGACTATGCCGGCTATATCATATTTGCGGCTGTGAACGTCCTTTCCCCGCTCCAGAATTACCGGCTTGAGTCCGCGTTCCAAAAGCTTCAGAGCGGCGAACATTCCGGCAGGGCCTGCACCTATCACCAATACTTCTTTTGCATTGGTAACATCCTGATAATGAAAGTCATATTTATTCTCTAAGACATCACCTTCGACATAGGCCCTCACGCGGTATCGATATACCGGCTTGTTGCGTGCATCAATGGATCGGCGTACTATCTCCGTGCGTAGCACTCTCTTTACCGGCACTCCGCAATTGCGAGCTGCGGCATTTTTGAGTTCTTCTTCCCTCGGTTTGTAATTTATGTCAAATGCTATATCAAATTCTTTCATTTTCAGTGATTTAAAACAAGGGCGGCCTGAATGGTCGCCCTTTGATATTGATAAAGGTTGAG
>JABUTQ010000392.1 GCA_021443605.1 Bacteroidales bacterium
TGCAAATGGAACGGCCCGAGCTGGCCTTATTCCACAACAATCACCCTCAAGGCTTTGTCGAATTACATCCACACATATCCTTCGAAAGTTCTGGACAAAAATGATTTCTACGCATTGCTATCAACCTTTTCCAACTCTCACAGACTTGAAGACAAATGCTGGATTGATGAAAATATCAACCCTCTCACCGGCGACTGGATGGCCAGAACAATGTTGATTGAGAGGGGCTCCTATATAAAAGAGCGCGGCAAGGATTACAACCACTCCTCTTTCTGCGACCTGATCATTTCGGATCTCGTGGGGATACGCCCTCAACCGGGCCGGAAAGTATCCATAGAGCCACTGATTCCCGATTCCTGGAGCAGTTACAGCCTGACAAACGTCAACTATCACAACCATTGCATTGACATTGTTTATGACGCAGCGAAAGGCTATTTCATCTATCTTGACGGAAAGATCGCCCACAGCAGCCGCAACGTTGAGGACTGCACCATACGGTTGTAACAGCAATAAGATAAACTGACCACCTATTAATTGATCAAAGAATCCAATTCCGAATAAAACTCTTCGGATTCTCCACTTGCTCGGTAAAGGATCGTCCCATCGGGACCAATCAGAATCTTGGTGGGATAGCCTTGCACATTGAATGAGGTGACGAAGTCATTCTCTCCCTCCCCTGTGCGTATATTCGGCCAGTCCAGTTTTCGGTCGGCAACAAATTTCTTCCACTCATCTTCCGGACTTCCCTGGGCAACTCCTACTATCTGGACCTTATCTGCGTGTGCATCGCGAAAAGCTTTCATTGCCGGCATCCCCGCAATGCAAGCCCCGCACCAGGTGCCCCAGAAATCGATAATCACATATTTTCCGCGCAGAGACTCGATTTCGAAATGATTCCCAAAAGGAGTTGTCCCCTCAAGATGAGGGCAAGAATTACCGACTGCCGATTTCTTTGCCCCCTCCACACGGCTGGACACAGCCTTGTAGAAGTATCCTGTCCGATATTTAGCATCCACTCTTGTCAGAGGTTCTTCAAGGGCTTCCGTTTCAATTTGGCTGCGGACCAGCATATCTTCCATAAGCCAAAGCCCGGCAATCGAAGATGGATGCCCCGTCACGAAATTGCGACGCAAAGAGTCAAGTTCTGCTTCAATCGGAGCCTGAAGTTCAGCTTCCTTCTGTTTTTTGATCTCCGGGGTAAGGGTGGCATCACAATCCATCTGGACTGTGATATTAACACTCCTGTTGAGAAGGGGCATCATTCTGGAGTTGAGTTCCGCAAAAGCCTTGTTTTCCTTATCACCTGTAGCATAAACACTTATAAAATCATCTTTTGTCACATTTCCTATGATGGAGAATCTGCTGCCCGGCGATACAATCATCCACATCGCACAACTCTTGGACGGGTAGTATCCTCCACCCGGAGCAAACTTATAGAAACGCTTGTCTTTGAACCATACCCTTACCACTACAGGCTCTGCAGTTGTTCCTTCCAGACTGAATCGGCCATCCTTTACCTCAATAGTCTTGCCCGAGGAATCCGCGCTTGTAAGATGAAAGGCATCTCTGTTTCCAAAGACAGTTACTCCAGCATTCCCGTCTTCGAGTCCCGCAATATCTGCCGTAATTGCAAAACCGTCACCCTTTCTGCAAGATGCCATAAGGGTGACGGTTATCGCCATAATAAAGAAAAACCTCTTCATTAGTAAGATATGAACGGTCATCAATAAGAAATCCTGACATTGCCCAGCAACTCTTCCAGCTGGCGGAGGAGGTCAGGAAGGACTGACAACGAGCTGAAGTAGGCATCAAATTCGCAAGTTGAGCCGTCAGCCTCGAAGTAGATGTACGGAGTGACAGTAACTTTGCCGAAAAGAGGTGCACCGGTCGATTCCACTCTGAGCCTGATTTCTGCCTGAGCCACATCTTCGTGCTTGAAATATACCTGAACATCAACATTTTCATCGATATATTCCTGAAGTTTGGTGATGTAGTCCTTGTCCCAAGATGTAAGGAACATATCTGGGATAGATGCCTCCACATTCACAAGAATATCCAGTTCGTCAAGCACATTCACCTTGGTTGTAACGTGTTTGAAAGCTGAAACCACGTCTGAGAGGGTGCCGTGGACCACGCCACCGGCGGTCACAGTGCATTGAGCCACAAGGCGGTCGTCGTAGTAAACAACTTCATCCACAGAATACTCTCCGTGGTCGGATACAAGCGTTGTGGTCTCTTTCACAGGTCCGTACATTGCAGTAATGACAGATTTGAGATCGGTGATTCCCGATGAAGTGCAGACCGCGTTGCACTCGGCAAGTTTCTCTTGATCCACATAAAGTTCAACCACTGCGGAACGTTCTCCCTTAAGCAGACCTACGTGTTCATCTTTCACCTGCATTCGGATGTAACACTCGCGACCTTCCGAATCGTTGAAATAGAGGTAGATACCATCACCGTTGCCCTTGCCGACATATTCCCATTTCTCGGTTTTGACATTTGCCCTGAATTCACAGTTCTTCGATGAAAAGCTCCATTCAATCGAATTTGTTGAAGGAACAGCCTCAACATCTGAGGATTTGGTCTTGACTCCCCTCTTAGAGGTCGGGAGAGAGGCGAAAAGGGCATCTGCCAGACCAGTGACATTGCCCGCACGGAACTTGATGTCGGTCGTACTATAATTTGAAAGGGTGGAATTGTAATAATCCGACACCTCTTTCACATCTTCCAGCTTCCGCTCATCTACGATTTTGTCAAGTTTGTCTGAAATTTTCTGAAGCTGGTCTTTCTGCTGTTCAGGCGTCATAGGTTTGTCCGTCTTGTCGCAAGAAACCGATACAAGTGCAACTGCAGCCAATGCTGCAAGCCAAATTTTCTTCATAAGCCTTGAATATTTATTGTGTTTTTGTCTGTTTGGTAAATGCAAATATACGCCATCGTCGGCACAAAGCAATAGCTGTGCCACAAAACTTGGTTCCAAACCTTGGCCAGAGGCCTCTTGAATAGACATTTTTTTCTATATTTGGGGCAAAATCAGTTTTCCGATATGACACTCCAGCAACTCAAACAGAAGTACAGGGATGAACTGTTCTCAAATGTACTCCCTTTTTGGCTC
>JABUTQ010000091.1 GCA_021443605.1 Bacteroidales bacterium
GATGGATTAATCATACCGAAATGGGGAAAGACTTCGTTCCTGATTCTGTTCCGCTGGTAGTGTGATTCGCTATTTGACTCATCCTCAATATTTTGGAATCCATTTGAAGACATATAGTCTTCTATCTCCTTGCGGGTGAATTTCATCAGCGGGCGGATAATGCTGCCGTTTTGCACCTTGATCCCGGAGAGTCCGCGAAGGCCCGTGCCGCGCAAAAGATTGAGAAAGAACGTCTCCACGCTGTCGTTGAGATTGTGTGCAATTGCCAGATGGACAAATCCATACTCCTCGACAAGGGAGTTGAACCAATTGTATCTCAAGTCTCTGGCCGCCATCTGCGAAGAGATATAACGCTCCTTGGCATAAGCAAGCGTGTCGTATTTCACAGAGAAAAAACGGACTCCGTGAGCCTCTGCCCACTCTTTTACAAAATTTTCGTCACGATCGCAAGAGCCCGGACGAAGCGAGAAATTGACGTGTGCGACAGAGAATTTGAGACCGAGGGATGAGTTGAGGAAAAGATTTGCCATACACATTGAATCGATGCCGCCGCTCACCCCGAGAAGGAACTCCCCATCGAGATCTGCGCGAGGGACAAGACGCACGATTTCCGAATCAAACCTCTCCTGAAGCATTATTTCTTATTTGTAAGGGTGTATTGAAAGTTGAGCGAAAACAATTCCTTGAATTGGACGGCGGGATAGAGAATCGGCTTGCCTGATTCATCTACAATCACATTCCCGGACTTGTCCTTTTTCTCGAGGAAACGGACCTTGTCGTCGTATATGAGGTTTGTGCGAAGCGATGCCGACAGGAATCTTGTGAGTTTGGCAGTGATGGCCACATCCCAGTTTACCTTGATATTCTGAGGCTTATCGAGATAGTTCGAGAAGAGGGTGAGCATCGTTTCAGCTGAGAAATCCTTCACTTGCACCTTTGCATTCACCTTGAGCTGGGCACCGAGCTCCCATCTTGCAAACTCGTTTTCCGCGTTGCCGTATTTTGTACGAAGCTCTGCATCCTTCACCATTGTCACTTTTCCCGTGAGAGGGGCGAAGTTGAGGGAGATATACTGATTTGGAGTATAGTCGATACCAAGACCGAGAGATGTGTATGCCGGAGCAAAGAAATTGGACACTTTATCTGACTCTTTTACAACCCCCTTGTATCCGGTTGAAAACTGCGAAGTGAAGTTGAAAACGGCTGAAAAATAGAGCTTGTCAACTGCCTTGTAGCCGAATTTGCTGTCAAGGACAATGCGGTCGTCTGTCTTTTTGAGCCCCTCTCCGAATGTCTGGAGGAATCCGAATCCCAGCTGGAGCTGGCTATTCCACATCAATGCATCTTTTGCATAATCGGCAGTAGCATTGATGTATGAGTTCAGGGCCAACGAACCGAAACCTCCTGCTGCCCAGTTGGTCAAAGACACCTGAGAAAATCCGACTTGAGTAATGAGCCCTGTGGTCCAAGGGCTGGGAATCGGCTGCACTGCCGTTGTATCCTGTGCGGAAACGGATACAAATGCCGATAATGCCACAACTATTGTTGCAAATAATTTTTTCATTTCAGTTTTATTTGTTTACAGAAAGATGCCCGAAAACGATTCCGGACATCTCTTTGTTATAATATTAATAGGATCTTGCAAAGATAACTCTTCTGTGTGAAGGCTTGCCGCTATATACGCACTTGCCTTCCTCTTCGCACACGGCTGTATCGATGGGGATGCAACGGATAGTGGCCTTTGTCTCTTCCTGGATTTTTGCCTCGGTTTCCGGAGTGCCGTCCCAGTGGCAAAGGAGGAACCCTCCATCTTCAATCTTCTCCTTGAACTCTTCCCAAGTATCCACCTTGACGGTATGGGCAGCCCTGAAATCGAGCGCTTTTTGATAGATATTATCCTGAATTTCAGACATAAGGGCAACAATCTTGTCGGCAAGGCCTTCTTGAGGCACACTCTCTTTGGTAAGGGTATCGCGGCGGGCAAGCTCCACAACTCCGTTTGCCAGATCGCGGGGACCGATGGCCACGCGGCAAGGAACACCCTTGAGCTCCCACTCGGCAAACTTGAAACCCGGGCGAAGGTTGTCGCGGTCGTCAACTTTTACAGAAACTCCCTTTGACTCAAGCTCTTTCTTAATCTCATACATCTTGTCAAGGATAGCGTTATGCTCCTCTTCGCTCTTGTAGATGGGAACCATAACCACTTGTATTGGAGCAAGTTTTGGAGGAAGAACGAGGCCGTTGTTATCGCTATGCGCCATTATGAGAGCACCCATCAGACGGGTGGAGACGCCCCACGAAGTGGCCCAGACATACTCCAATCCGCCCTCTTTGTTTGCGAACTGCACGTCAAATGCCTTTGCAAAATTCTGCCCGAGGAAGTGTGACGTACCAGCCTGCAATGCCTTTCCGTCTTGCATCATCGCCTCGATGCAGAGGGTATCAAGGGCACCGGCAAAACGCTCCGAATCTGTCTTGTGTCCGATTACTACCGGAAGCGCCATATGCTCACGTGCAAATTTTGCATACACTTCAATCATCTGCTGTGTCTCTGCAATCGCCTCAGCAGCAGTTGAATGGGCGGTGTGTCCCTCTTGCCAGAGAAACTCTGCGGTGCGAAGGAAAAGGCGTGTGCGCATCTCCCAGCGAACCACGTTTGCCCACTGGTTTACGAGAATCGGGAGATCTCTCCAAGATTTAATCCAGTTTTTATATGTATTCCAAATGATTGTCTCTGAAGTAGGCCTTACAATAAGCTCTTCCTCGAGCTTTGCTTCCGGATCCACCACGACACCCTTTCCGTCAGGTGTAACCTTCAATCTGTGGTGTGTCACCACTGCGCACTCCTTCGCAAACCCTTCAACGTGCTCCGCCTCGCGGCTGAGGAACGACTTGGGGATGAACAGGGGGAAATAGGCATTGACATGCCCTGTCTCCTTGAACATCTTGTCAAGCTGTTCGTGCATCTTTTCCCAGATGGCATATCCATAGGGCTTGATGACCATACACCCCCTCACTGCGGAGTTCTCCGCAAGCTCTGCCTTGACTACAAGGTCGTTGTACCATTGAGAATAGTTTTCTTCTCTGTTTGTAAGTTCCTTTGCCATTAT
>JABUTQ010000264.1 GCA_021443605.1 Bacteroidales bacterium
GCAAAATATTCATCTGCATACAATTACTGGAGCAATCATACAACCGGTCGTTGGAATGGCTACAACAGTTTCACAGCTTATCACGCAAATGGTCAATATACCAACCTCAATGAGATTGCTGATGCAAACGTGATGAACAGCCGTCTCAACGGTAATGCATTCATCACTCCGGGTCAGTATATCGTTGACGACCGCAACGGTGACGGTTACATCAACAGCAGTGACGTTTATTACTATATGTCAGCCGATAACCCGCCTCTCCAGTATGGTCTCCAATTCTCAGGAAACTGGAAGAATCTCGACTTCAGCATCGTATTCAACGGTTCAGCCCTCAGATGGAAGAGTATCGGAATGTATGGATATTCAGGAACAGGTTTCTTTGAGTATATGCCTTCTATGTATAAAGACAGCTACCACGTAGCTAACTATGGTGACGATCCTTGGGATCCCAAGACACAATGGGTAGCAGGTTACTATCCTGCACTTCAGGCAGCCGGTGCCGTTTACAACACAGGCTCACCTGATGGTACTTACTCATTGAACCTCCCTTACAACACCGTGAATGCCGCATTCCTCCGTCTCAAGACCGTAGACGTAGGTTACACAGTATCTCCCAACTTCCTCAAAGTAGTTGGTATCAAGAGCTGCCGTCTCTCATTCAACGCAACCAACCTCTTGACAATCTGCGACCGTCGTCTTAAATTCTCAGACCCTGAGCAGGTTGATAACGAAGGTGGTGCAGGTGTGCTCCCTCCCAACAGGGCTTATACATTCGGTATCCGTCTTAACTTCTAAAACTGAACAGACATGAAAAAGATATTTTACCTTATTGCTGCATGCGCTGTGATGTTTACTACAGTATCATGCGATGCTATTTTCGACAACCTCGAAGGCGATCTTTCAAAGATGACCGGTGAGGATCTTATGAAATCTGAAAACGGTGTCCTCGGACGTCTTGCCAACCTCTACAGCTATGTTCCCATGGGTGTATTCTCTACAGACGACCGCAACACTTTCCTCGCTTCCGGCCGTCTTGGAAACAAAATGGCTTACCGCAACGTTGTGAACGGATGGTGGGATTACACTCAGATGCGTTCAATCAACAAGTTCATCGTAGATCTTGATGATGCCGTAAAGAAAGGTGTAATTTCAGAAGAGGCTTCCAACGTTTACAAAGGTGAAGCAATGTTCATCCGTGCTTACTGCTACTTTGGTGGCGTAAAAGCTTACGGTGGTATGCCAATCGTTGACAAAGTGCTTGACGATCAGTACGATGGCGGCGAAAACAAAGGCCTTTATATCCCCAGAAGCACAGAACAGGCAACTTGGGATTGGATTATCAATGAGTTGGAAGCTGCCGCAGCTCTTCTCCCCGAGTCTATCTCTGGTGGTGAGCTCCGCGCAAACAAATACGTTTGCTACGCACTCGAGAGCCGTGTTGCCCTCTATGCTGCTTCTGTTGCGAAGTATTGGGCAAACAAGTCTCTTGACAACGGCTACCAGGCTGTTCAGCAGAAACTCTCTTATATGGATGCAAGCATGGCAAACGGATACTACCAAAAATGTATCGATGCCGCTGAAAAAGTCATTAATTCTGGACATTATTCTCTCCACGGCTTGAATAAGAATTCCACTGCTGATAAAAAGGCCGCACTCATCGAGCTTTTCCAGGCAATCCAGTATGACGAGTATATCTTCGGTAAGACATACAACAATGGTGTTGCTACCCTCGACAACGGTATCGAAGGTTGGGCTCCGAGCCAGGTAACTACCGGTTATCAGACTTCAACAGGTGCTGTTACCCTCAATATGGTTGACGCTTACGCTACAATCGGTGCAAATGGCAAGACCATCAAAGGTCAGATTCAGACTCTCGTAAGCGGCTCTGAGGATTATTGCCTCGAGGATCCTTACAAAGTTCCCACCCAGCTTACCAACATAATGGGCAACCTCAAGCGCTACAACAGCATCGACGAGCCTTTCAAGGACAAGGATGCCCGCTTCCAGGCTTGGCTCATTTGGCCTGATGATACTTTCCGTGGCGTTCTCATCAAGATGCAGGCAGGTATGATTAAGCCGGATGGTTCACTCAACCTTATCCCCGACACCAACGAGCCTGTTGTTAAGGATGGCGTAAACTACTATCCTTACGGTGGCCCCGGTAACGTTACAACAGCGTTCTCAGCTTTCTGGCAGATGGGTAACCCCAATGGTGTGAACAGCTTTGAGTATTGCTTCGGTACCAAGAAGTTCCTCGATCAGAAGACCAAACCTTCTGTAACTCAGTCTCCTTGGTATGATATCCGCTATGCAGAGGTGCTTCTCAACTATGCAGAGGCAGTTGCAGAGAGCGGCCTGGGTGACAAAAACCGCGCAAAAGACTGCTTGAACGACGTTCACGAGCGTGCAGGCTTCGCTCGCGACCTTGAGCTTACCGTTGACAACGTAATCAACGAGGTTAAATGCGAATTCTTCGCCGAGAACCACTGGCAGAGCGTTCTTCACCGCCGTCGTGCTTACTTCAGCACAGGTGATGCTACCACAGGTCTCGAAGGCATTGGTAAGAAGATGACTCTTCTTCCTCTCGTAGATCTCAGCGGTTCAGAGGTTAAGTATGTATTTGCACGTGCACTCCCTTATCACTCAAGTACAAATATTGCCGGCCCCATCACCTTCAGCGTAAGGCCTGACAACTACTATAATGCCATCCCTAACTATGGTATTAACAAACTTGTCAACAACAATACTAAATAATGATGACAGCCATGAAAAAGTTATTATATATCATTCCTGCCCTTGTATTGATGCTCAGTTCTTGCAACGGTTTCTTTGAACTCGACAACCACGAGAGCTATAATGCACAGATTACAGGTAAATTCACAGAGGCAGACGGCACTCCCATCCAGATGGAAAGCTACGACGTGAGCGATTATATCTGGGTTATCCCGGGTGTTTGGGGATACGAAGTAAATGGTCCTCAGGCAGGGTACATCCAGGCATACGAGCTTGGTTGGGATTCAGAGGCTGCCCAGAACTGGTTTGTAAAGTTTGACGGTACATACACAAACAATCTCGTGTTTGCCGGCAAATATCGTCTCGATTTCAGCAA
>JABUTQ010000283.1 GCA_021443605.1 Bacteroidales bacterium
AAATCAGATGGTTTCCTAAACATAGCGCAAAAATTCCATGACATACAAAGATAAAAATTTATTTCAAAAATTGAGAAGCTGTTTAAAATTAAACCTTGATTATTGCCAAAAATTACCCATCTTTGTGAGGAACTGTTTAAACGAACAAGACAATGAACAAGCAAGGTAAACAGATGGCTATCTGGCTGGGAGCACTCGCGCTGGGTGCAGTGCTGGGGCTGCTGAACGTAACTTGGATAAACGGAACCTGTAACGCACTGGCTACAATATTCACGAGATTGTTCCAATTCATCGCGGTCCCCACGATTGCGGTAAGTGTACTGACCACGCTGGCTACCCTCGGAGGGAGCGCCTCAACCGGCCGCATCTTCCGTCACGCCATCACATATACGCTTCTGACAACCCTCACGGCCGCCTGCGTGGCAGCTGCGCTATTTTTCATCATCTCACCGGGCAACCTTCCCGCAGGAGTGGTGGCAAGTGCGACATCCGGCATCCCTCAGAATCTTGGTGATTCTTCCTACGGCGATTACCTTATCAACATAGTTCCCAACAACATCGTGACGCCGTTTTCCAGCGGCAACGTACTCTCAGTGCTGCTTATTGCAGTAGCTTTCGGAATAGGTCTCTCCCGAATGAAGCCTTCGCAGCACAAAGATGCGGTAATGAACTTCTTCACAGGACTGCAGGAGCTCCTCTTTATGCTTATCGGATGGCTGGTTGCCATACTTCCTATTGGCATTCTCGCATACGCTGCACAACTCACCGCCCAGATTGAATCCGGCATGGCCATTGATTCGCTTGGCAAATATACAGCCGTCATCCTTGGTAGCAACTGCGTGCAGTTCTTTGTGATATTGCCGCTCTTCTTACTTGCCCGAGGCATCAATCCGCTGAAGCACCTCAAAAACATGTCGCGTGCGATTCTCACCGCCCTATTCACGAAGAGTAGCGCCGCCACCCTTCCCGTCACGATGCAGTGTGCTGAAGAGCGTTGCGGATGCGAGAAAGGTGTCAGCCGGTTTGTGCTCCCGCTCTGCACCACAATCAATATGAACGGTTGTGCGGCGTTCATCCTCGCCACCTCGCTGTTTGTGATGCAGCACGGAGGAGTCGAGTTCACACTGCTCAGCGTTATCGGGTGGATTTTCACCGCCGTAATCAGCGCCGTCGGCAATGCCGGCGTGCCTATGGGCTGCTACTTCCTGACACTCTCGCTGATGGCAGGCAATGGTATGCCTGTAGGGGTGCTTGGCATCATCCTCCCCATCTACACCATAATCGATATGGTGGAAACGGCCGAGAACGTATATAGCGACTCTTGCGTCTGCGTAATGGTCAACAGGGACGTAAACAAAACCGAGTAATTTCTTGTATTTGAGAAAAAACAGTACCTTTGCAGCCTGAGCACTAAATATCCAAATTTCAATCGTTTATGGCAAATCAAGATATCCAAGGCAGATATATTTTGATAATGGACATAGTGATATCGCTCTTTGCGTCTCTATTCTCCGTTCTCTTGATTCGTTTCTTGATGAATCCGATATTCGGATTTATGAGATTTCTATTGTTCTGGCTTGGTTGTGCTGCCATTTCATCTTTTTTTGCATTCCTGATTACCGAAACCCACAAGGTGGTGGTTCGTTATTCGACCGTCCGTTCTTTGGGGCGCGTGTTGGCGGCAACTGTAATCAAATTAGCATTGTTAATCCCATTAGTTTACTTTTTTAGAGTTGACTCGAGTTACTCGCTTAAATTGCTCTGTGTCACAGATTTTCTAATGACTCTCGCGGCACTTGTCACAGCTCGTGTCTTGATAATCATAATTTATGACGATCTCAAAAAAGATGTAAAGCGCGATGTCAACCGCTTGAGAATTATGGTTTTGGGCACAAACGATAAAAGTGTCTCGATTGTAACGAGATTGGACAACAGTCCAAACTATATGGTCATAGGATTTCTTAGAAATGGTCCTGACAATGGGGAAATAATAGCGAGCAAGAAGGTTTATTCCTTTAAAACCAAAGAAGATCTACTGAAATTGAGGACCGATTTGGGCATCGAGGGATTGATGATTCAACAGTCTGATTATCACTCTAATATGCCGGAAGGTTTTTTAGATTTATTGATTGAGAGCGGAATCCATATCCTCACTGTGCCGACCGTTTCGGAGATAGACTACAGCGGTTTTACCCAGCGTGATATCAAGGCTTTTTCCAAAAAAGATGATTTTATCCCCGATGGGATGACTTCTTTCGAGAGAAACTTCAAACGCGCCATAGATTGCTTGTTGGCAGCGATTCTTCTGATAATCTTCTCTCCGCTTTTCATTATTTGCTGGATAGCAATCAAGGTTGGGGATGGCGGGCCTGCGATTTTCAAACAGGAGAGGATTGGCCGTTTTGGTCGTCCATTTATGATATACAAATTTCGTTCGATGCGCCTTGATGCCGAGAAGATGGGACCGGCTCTCTATTCCGGAGACGAGGACCCACGCCTTACCAAGGTCGGTAAATTTATCCGTGTGCATCACTTGGATGAGCTGCCTCAGTTGTGGAACGTCTTTATCGGCGATATGGCATTTGTGGGATATCGTCCCGAACGACAATATTATATAGATCAGATAGTTGAGCACGATCCCCGATATTTCTATCTCTATCAGATTCGCCCCGGGGTTACGTCATACGCCACGCTCAACAACGGCTATACCGACACTTTGGACAAGATGCTACGTCGTTTGGAGTACGATCTCTACTATTTGCGCAACCGCTCGCTGTGGTTTGACATAAAAGTGCTTGCACAGACGTTCCTGTCTATCGTGTTTGGAAAGAAATTCTGACACAAATCCCCTTTGACGGTATGGAAAACACATTGAACGATGCTCATATTGAGACTGTTAAAGCTCTTACTGCTGAGTGCGTGCAACGATTGAAGGCCGGCGAAAAAGTGATGATTGCCCCAACCGGCATCAGTATGATTCCTTTTATCATTCCAAGAAGGGACAAGGTAATTTTGCAGCCCTATTCCGTTGAGAATGCTCTTGAAATCGGAGATATAGCCTTTGCCCACCTTCACGACGGCAGCTATGTGCTTCA
>JABUTQ010000362.1 GCA_021443605.1 Bacteroidales bacterium
GCATCTTTCACTTTTGCGCAATCCATCTCCCTGCCATTGAGATAAATCACTTCGGCGTATGGTTCAAATATCCCTTTTATAAATGGTATATCTCTGTCTATCAGTAGCCTAATCATATAAATCTAATCGATGATATTATATCATCTTCCAAAATTTCGTTTATTATCCCTCTGAGATTCTCTTTGTCAAACTCAAGGTGAGCCCTGACCACTGAAGAATCCACGCTGCAGGTGAGCACTCCGTTTTCGAAAGTGCGGTTGACAACGTGTGCGGCTATCACCTGCCCCACGGCACGGTCGAAAGCACGGCCGGCCTGCACGGCAATCAGCCCGTCTTCGAGATTGGCTTCACGGATTACAATCGAGAGGGCATCCCTCAGAAGCACACTTTTCTGTCGTCTCATATTATCCTTTCGAAAGCCCCAGCCTTCACATCATACATATTACATTGTGTATCAAGAGATTCCACCAAAGCATCCAAACGCACCTTATTGCAATCCGATATAAATATCTGACCAAAGCCTTCACTTGCAACCACCTCGAGCAAAGACTGAACCCTATCCATATCGAGCTTGTCGAATACATCATCAAGCAAAAGAATGGGAGCATAGCCGTAATTCTGCTGCATTATGGTGAATTGGGCAAGTTTGAGAGCCACGAGAAACGATTTCTGCTGCCCCTGAGATGCACATTTCTTTATCTGATAGCCATCCATTTCAAATAAAACATCATCTTTCTGAATCCCTGAAAGAGTATAACCATACACCTTTTCACGGGCGGCATCTTCTGCAAAAAGCTCCATGAGGGAGGAATCGTTCAGGTCTGAAATATACTTGAAATTGATATTCTCCTTGCCGCCGGATAAAATGGAATAGTACCGGCTTGCCACCGGCAAAAGGCTGTCGCTCAGCTCTTTTCTTTTATCGTGGACATAATTTGCGTGATTCTCCATCTGCATAGAGACAATCTCAAGGAGCCCCTGATCGCAGTTCTGGTCTTTCAGCAACCGGTTACGATTCTGAATCAGAATATTATACGCCTGAATATGAGAAAGATAATTTTTATCCATCTGGGAAATGAAAGCATTGAGAAAACGGCGGCGCTCCTCTCCGGAATCGTTGATGAGAGAACTGTCCGAGGGGGAAACCATCACTACGGGAATAAGCCCTATGTGCTGGGAAAGTTTCGTGTAGTATTTTTTCCCTCTCCGTATTTTCTTCTCTCCCCCCTTTTCCAGTGAAACTCCGATCTGCTCAACGGTATTGTCTTCCATCACATAATTTCCCGCTATGGTGCAAGTGTTTTCTCCGTGGGTGAAAGTGAACCTGTCGTTGGTCTGGAAGAAACTTTTTGTCATCGACAAATACCAGACCGCATCCAGCAAATTGGTCTTTCCCTCACCGTTATTGCCTGTGATACAGTTGATTCTGGGAGAAAACTCAATCAGCGAACTTGTGATGTTCTTGAAGTTCCTTATGTTTATCCTCTCTAAATGCATAATGTTGTCAATCGGACAAAAGTACAAAATAATGTTTTGCGAATTGTATTTTTATTGTAATTTTGCGCTTCCCTTTGAAAAATGTAAAAAATATCAAATATGGCAACCAACAAACAAACCACCAAGGAAATCGAAGTTGAGAAAAAATCCGGATTGGAAGAATTCATCAAGAAATACGGAAAAATTCTCACAACAGTATTCATTGCAATTCTCGTAATCACAGCCGCTGCACTCGCAGTATCAAACTGGTATGTTAAACCTCTCAAGGAAGAAGCTAAAGGCCAGACATTTACAGCAGAGCAATATTTCCGTGCAGGCAATTATGAATCAGCCTTGAATGGTGACGGCAACGCACTCGGATTCGCAGAAATTATCAAGGAATACGGCACTAAGGGCGGAAAGGCAGTTTATTTTTATGCAGGTATCTGCGAGCTTCAGCTCAAGAATTATCAGGGAGCTCTCGATTATCTCAAAAAATACAAAGGTGGAGACAAGATTCTCTCAGCCCGTGCACAGGCTTGCATCGGTGACGCTTATGTAGGTCTTGGAAACATTGAGGCAGGTCTTTCACAATACGAGAAAGCCGCTTCGATGGCAGACAATGCATACGCAGCTCAATATCTCCTCAAGGCAGGCATTGCAGCAGAGGAGCTTGGTCAAAAGGATAAGGCCGTCAGCCTCTACAAGAAGATTGAAGTTGAATATCCTCAATCTGTTGAAGCATACGATATTCAGAAATATATTGTTCGTGCACAAAACTAATCGGGACTACAATGGGAAGAGCTTTTGAATTCAGAAAGGAACGCAAATTCAAGCGTTGGGGCCATATGGCCAAGACTTTCACCAAACTCGGAAAAGAAATCACGATTGCTGTAAAGCAAGGTGGTGCAGACGTAACCGGTAACCCCCGCCTTAGAGCACTTATCCAGACTGCACGTTCCGAAAATATGCCCAAGGAAAACATCGAAAGGGCTATAAAGAAAGCTACAGATAAGGATCAAGGCGATTACAAGGAAGTTGTATATGAAGGATACGGCCCCCACGGAGTGGCATTCCTCGTAGAAACTGCCACTGACAACACCAACCGCACCGTTGCCAACGTCCGCAGCTATTTCACAAAATTTGGAGGTAGCCTCGGCACAAGCGGCAGCGTGGAATTTATGTTCGACCGCAAGAGCGTCTTCAAGATTGAAGACAAGGATTCCATTGATTTGGAGGAGCTTGAGCTCGAACTTATTGACTATGGCGCAGAGGAAGTGTTCCGCGATGGCGGTGAGGACGAAGACGATCCCAAGTACATTATGATTTATGGTGAATATACCGCGATGAACAAGATTCAGACCTATCTTGAATCAAACAACTACACCATCCTCTCTGCAGGTTTTGACCGTTTCCCCAATACCGACCTCAAGCAGGTGTCTCCGGAAGCCAAGGAAACTCTCGAGAAGCTCATCGAGAAGCTTGAAGATGATGAAGACGTTCAGAACGTTTACCATAACATGGCTTTATAATTAGGGGGCTCTGCCCCCAGACTGGCTTCGCCATTACCGGCGGGCTAAAGCCCTGCTGCTCAGGCCGCAAGTCCACCGGAC
>JABUTQ010000427.1 GCA_021443605.1 Bacteroidales bacterium
GAGAAGGAATATGTGCAACAGTTTGACATAGTGATATTTGCAGTCTATCCAAAACTGTTTGTGGAGTGGATAAAAGAGCATCAGGATTGCTTCCGCAGCGGAGCAATCGTCACCGATGTCACCGGCGTGAAGCAGAGCATCATCTCTCAAATCAAAAAGGTGTTGAGAAAAGACGTTGAGTTTATCGCATCCCATCCGATGGCGGGGCGGGAACTCTCCGGAGTGGAGAATTGCAATCCCGGGGTGTTTGTCGGGGCCAATTATCTGATAGTCCCCACAGAAGAGAATACTTCGGAGGCGATAGAGATTTCGGCTGAGATTGGATGGCTGCTTGAGTTCGGAAAAATATCAGTGATAAGCCCCGAGCAACACGACGAGATGATAGCATTCCTATCGCAGTTGACGCACTGCATCGCCGTTTCGCTGATGTGTTGCAAAGAGAGCGAGCAACTGGTCGATTTTACCGGAGACTCTTTCCGTGATCTCACCCGCATTGCCAACATCAATGAGAATATGTGGTCGGAACTGTTCCTGATGAACAAAACCGAACTGCTTGCACAGATGAAACTATTTGAAAGTCAGTTTAAAAAGCTCAAAAAAGCATTGGAAAACGACGATGTTGACACAATGAAAGAGATGATGCGCATGTCAACACAACGAAGACAATATTTTAACAGGAAATGATATGAATCTCGATTTTAAAAGGAAGTTGCTCACTCCCAAGGAGATAAAGGAGATGTATCCTCTTCGGGAGGAGTCGGTGGCGGCAAAGGCCCGCAACGACGCTGAAATAAAGGCAATCTTTACAGGGGAAAGCGATAAGTTGCTTCTGGTCATCGGCCCTTGTTCGGCAGATAGGGAAGATGCTGTGATAGAATATATTACAAGATTGCGTGAGGTGCAGGAGAAGGTCAAGGATGTCATAAAGATTATCCCCAGGGTATATACCAACAAGCCCCGCACCACGGGTGACGGATACAAAGGGATGCTCCACCAGCCCGACCCCACCCGCGAAACAGATATGCTCAAAGGGTTGATTTCCATCCGAAAAATGCACATGAAAGTGGTTTCGAACACCGGTTTCACTTGTGCCGACGAGATGCTCTATCCCGAAAATCATCGCTATCTCTCTGATATTCTGTCGTATGTGGCTGTAGGAGCCCGCAGCGTTGAGGATCAGACTCACCGCCTTGTGGCCAGCGGATTGAATATCCCCGTGGGGATGAAGAATCCCACCAGCGGAGATATGTCGGTGATGATCAATTCGATACACGCGGCAAACGGTTGTCATACTTTCATCTATCGTGGATGGGAGGTGCAGAGCAAAGGGAATCCGTTTGCACACGCCATTTTGCGAGGAAGCGTGAACAAGCTTGGCAATACGATTCCAAACTATCATTATGAGGATATTACCACCCTTTATGAAAAATATTTGGCCGCAAACCTTCCGAATCCGGCTGTGATTATTGATACAAACCACGCAAATTCCGGAAAAAAAGCTGATGAGCAGATTCGTATCTCAAAGGAAATAATCAACTCAATTCGTTTGTCCGGAGATATTCGTAAGTTTGTAAAAGGTTTGATGATAGAGAGTTATCTTGAGGATGGCAATCAAAAGACAGATGGATGCATCTATGGGAAATCCATTACCGATCCTTGTATCGGCTGGGAAAAGACGGAGCGTTTGATCTATGATATTGCTGAAATGAGATAAATTGAGTATCTTGCGCCGACTTTTAAACGCTATGAAGAAACTGGTACTTTTACTTTTCTGTATCCTGTTGGCTGCTGGTTGCAAGCCGGACTATACGGCAAGAATTCCGGACGGTTTTGACGCTTATTGTCAGAAGGTGATGAATGAGTGGCAGATTCCCGGAATGGCGGTAGCCGTGGTCAAGGATGGCCAAACGGTCTTTCTGAAAGGGTATGGAAAAACTGCACTCGATGAGCGGGGAGTCCCCGTGGATGAGACCACGCAGTTTGTACTTGCTTCAACGTCTAAGGCTTTCACCGGTGCTCTCTTGGCCTCTGTGATGGATAGCACTCCTAATCTCAATTGGGACGATAAGGTGATTGACCATCTCCCCGATTTCAAATATTACGACGATTGGGCTACCCGGAATATGATGGTCAAGGAGGTGATGTCACACCATAACGGCTTCAAGGACTATGCGTTGGATGAACTTCCGTTCTTCGGCTACGACCGCGACGGCCTCTATGGTCTGTTTGCGGCAATCAAGCCCACTTACAGTTTCAGGAGCAAGTATGCATATAATAATGAGACATATACCATAGCCGCAAAGCTTATCGAAAAATATACCGGCGAGGCTTGGGAAGATGCCATAGAAGAGAAGATTTTTACCCCTCTCGGGATGATTCACAGTACAACTGTAAACAAGTCGTTCTATAGCGCAGAGAAGCTTGCTGTTCCTTATAATGTTGAAAATGAGGATGGTAAGCTTGTGACTAAGGAGCGCACAGATAGGGACTTCGCTTTCCAGTGGCTTACCGCCGTGGCTCCTGCCGCCGCGGTAATAACTACAGCCGAAGATATCACCGCCTGGCTCAAGATGCATCTCAATCACGGAGTATATGACGGGAAGGAAGTTATTTCGCGCAAGAATCACGACTATCTCTTCTATCCTCAGACGATAACGGTGTACGATTCCACCCGGCTTTGCAACTACGCGCAAGGTTGGACAATAGAGCAGAACAAATACGGCCGATATATCCGTCATACGGGGTTGGCCTACGGCTACACATCAATCGTGGCCCTTGTCCCCGATTTGAATCTCGGGATTGCCGTAATGACAAACAACGGAGAGAGTTCAGACCCACAGTCTGCAATCGCCCGTCAGCTTGTCGATATGTACTATGGTACCAAAAGTACAGATTGGAGTGCACAGTATCTTGCTGATTTTATGAAGGTTGAGCCTAAAAAAGAGAAGGATTCCGACGTAAAGGAACCACCGCTCGCCGATGCGGCATATATTGGTGAATATACCCATCCTCACTTTGGAGTGTCGAAAGTGTTCCAAAAAGGAGGGGGGCTGTTCGTCAAGATAAA
>JABUTQ010000213.1 GCA_021443605.1 Bacteroidales bacterium
AGCCTCGGCAAGGTTCTGTTCAATCTCGCGATTGAAGAAATAAGAAGACTGCACCCCGCCCCTTGCAAGATGGAGTTGAACGTCAATCGGTACAATAAAGCCCTCGATTTCTATAAATATATGGGAATGAAGCAGTTGCGCCAAGGAGACTTCGATATCGGAAACGGCTGGTATATGAACGACTACATTATGGGATTGGATATCGAATAAGATATTTCATTTTTTTCTTGCATCATAAAAATCGACTTATTACATTTGCACCGAAATTGTAACATAATGATTAATTCCATCATCATTAGCATTATTCTTGTCATCGTCGTGTTGCTCTTGCGCGTGGCGTAGAGAAGGATATTGTTCATTTTGATGCAAAAATATGACTGATACCCTTCTCGTAAATGAGAAGGGTTTTTATTTTTTAGGTATTTATGAAACATCAACTCCGAAGCACCGTCACAATGGATGGCCGCAAAATGGCCGGGGCAAGGGCTCTCTGGATTGCGGCGGGAATGAAACGCGAACAGATGGGCAAACCTGTCGTCGCAATTGTAAACTCGTTCACACAATTTGTCCCCGGACACACCCATCTCCATAAGATTGGGCAGGAAGTCAAGAAAGAGATAGAGGCACTCGGATGCTATGCCGCTGAGTTCAACACAATTGCAGTGGACGACGGCATCGCGATGGGGCACACCGGAATGCTCTACTCACTCCCCTCAAGAGACATTATCGCCGACAGCGTAGAATATATGGTGAACGCCCACAGAGCAGATGCAATGATATGTATCAGCAACTGCGACAAAATTACACCGGGAATGCTTATGGCAGCAATGAGGCTCAATATTCCTGCCGTTTTCGTATCGGGAGGCCCTATGGAGGCCGGAGTGATGGGAGAAGCAAGACTGGACTTGATAGACGCTATGGTAAAAAGCGCGGACACTTCTATGTCCGACAAGGAGATAGCTGAAATCGAGAATTGTTCCTGCCCGGGTTGCGGATGCTGCTCCGGAATGTTTACGGCAAACTCAATGAATTGTCTTACAGAGGCAATCGGTCTTTCTCTCCCCGGCAACGGCACAGTTGTCGCCACACATCAGGAGAGGAAAAACCTTTTCAAAAAAGCCGCAAGGATGATTGTGGAGAATACATATAAATATTATAGGGACGGAGACGAGAGCGTGCTCCCCAAATCTATTGCCACGCGCGAAGCGTTTCTCAACGCAATGACGCTCGACATAGCAATGGGAGGCTCC
This sequence comes from Bacteroidales bacterium, assembly GCA_021443605.1. Classification (GTDB taxonomy): domain Bacteria; phylum Bacteroidota; class Bacteroidia; order Bacteroidales; family UBA932; genus Equibacterium. The sequence goes on from JABUTQ010000213.1 coordinate 1,251, forward strand.
ACCAACACTGTGCTCCACCTCCTTGCAGTTGCAGACGAAGCCGGAGTCGATTTCAAGATGAAGGATATCGATGCCCTATCGAGAAAAGTCCCCTGCTTGTGCAAAGTGGCTCCGAATACGAATATCTACCACGTGCAAGACGTAAATCGTGCCGGAGGCATCGTGGCAATTATGAACGAACTCGCAAAAGGTGGGCTTGTAAACACCTCAACAAAACGGGTGGACGGAATGACTCTCGCCGAAGAGATTGAGAAATTCTGCATCACCTGCCCTGCAGTCACAGAAGAGGCCAAAGCGATATACAGCAGTGCCCCCGCAAACAAATTCTCTACCGAGATGGGCTCGCAATGCACTCAATATAAGGAGTTTGACACAGACCGTACAAAGGGCTGCATCAGAGATATCGAGCACGCATACACAAAAGACGGAGGCCTTGCAGTGCTTTTCGGCAACATCGCAAAGAACGGTTGCGTGGTGAAGACCGCGGGTGTGGATGAATCGATATTCAAATTCTCCGGCCCGGCCAAAGTATTTGATTCCCAAGAAGCTGCCTGCGATGGAATCCTTGACGAAAACAACATAAAGGCCGGAGACGTGATTGTGATTACCCACGAAGGGCCAAAGGGCGGTCCCGGAATGCAGGAGATGCTCTATCCCACTTCATACATCAAGAGCCGTCACCTCGGAAAAGAGTGCGCCCTCATCACGGATGGTCGTTTCAGCGGTGGCACTTCCGGTCTGAGCATCGGACACGTATCTCCCGAAGCGGCAGCAGGTGGCGAGATAGGGTTGCTTCGCGACGGTGACATTATCGAAATAGATATCCCTTCAAGAAAAATATCAGTAAAATTGAGTGATGAAGAACTTGCGGAGAGAAGAAAAGAGGAAGAAGCTCGCGGAAAGGATGCCTTCACCCCGCCTCACCGCAAGAGAGAAATCTCAAAGAGTCTGAAGGCATACGCCGCAATGGTAAGTTCAGCCGACAGAGGTGCAGTAAGAATAATTGAATAGAATCTAAACACTATATGGAAAACAACGGAAAAATAACCGGTTCAGAGATACTTCTGAAAGCCCTTATAGATCAGGGCGTTGATACGGTTTTCGGCTATCCGGGCGGGCAGATTATGCCCGTTTACGACAAGCTTTATGAATATCAAGACCGTATAAAACATATTCTCGTAAGACACGAACAGGGGGCAATCCACGCAGCGCAAGGCTACGCAAGGATGAAGCACCGCCCGGGAGTGGTAATTGTGACTTCCGGCCCGGGGGCAACCAACGTGGTGACAGGCATTGCAGATGCGATGACAGACTCCACTCCCCTTGTAATCATCACCGGACAAGTCGCAGTGTCTGCATTGGGAACAGATGCTTTTCAGGAAGCGGACGTCATCGGCCTCACCGCCCCTATCACAAAATGGAATTACCAGATTAGAAATGCAGAGGATATCACCTGGGCAGTTGCGAGGGCATTCTATGTTGCCAACTCAGGCAGACCTGGCCCCGTAGTGCTCGACCTTACAAAGGATGCCCAGACAAGACATCACGAATATGTAGCCAAAGAGTGCAAGTTTATCAGAAGCTATATTCCTGTCCCAGAGATAGATGACACCGCTATAACAAAAGCCGCAGACCTCATTGCCAAGGCAGAAAGGCCGCTTGTGGTTTATGGCCAGGGCATTATCCTCTCAGGTGCAGAAAAGGAATTGGAAGAGTTTCTTGAGAAAGCTGATGCTCCCGCCGGGAGCACGCTGCTCGGTCTGAGCGCCATCAAGAACGACAATCCGCACTATATGGGGATGATTGGGATGCA
>JABUTQ010000131.1 GCA_021443605.1 Bacteroidales bacterium
GTCCGCGGCACTACACTGAAACAGTCCATACTGCGTATGCTCGATCGTCTTCATCCGGGAAGAATCGTGGTAGTATCTTCTTCTCCCCAAGTCAGATATCCCGATTATTACGGCATCGATATGTCCCGTTTGGGCGAGTTCGCCTCGTTTAGGGCTGCAATCAGTCTGTTGCGCAAGCGCGGTATGGAGTCGGTGATTGACGATGTTTATGCCAAGTGCAAGGCTCAGGAAAGTTTTGCGAAAGAAGAGATGGAGAATTATGTGAAAGCGATTTATTCTTCATTCACGGACGAGGAAATATCGGCAGAGACCGCCGAAATGCTCACTCCGGAGGGGACCAAGGCAGAAGTCAAGTTGATCTACCAAAGCATCGAGGGGTTGCACAATGCCATCCCGGGACATCCCGGAGACTGGTATTTCTCCGGCGACTACCCCACACCAGGTGGTGTCAGAATGCTTAACAGAGCCTTTATAAACTGGTATGAAGGCCATATAGACGCAAGATAATAGAGGAATATAGCTATGAAATATTTGTTTGTGACAGGAGGGGTGGTTTCTTCGCTTGGAAAAGGAATCATATCATCATCGATAGGAAAACTGCTGCAGTCTCGCGGCTACACTATTACCATTCAAAAGTTTGACCCTTATATCAACATAGACCCGGGAACTCTCAATCCATACGAGCACGGTGAATGTTATGTCACCGAAGACGGAATGGAAACCGACCTCGACCTCGGTCACTATGAGCGTTTTACCAACATTCGCACTACCCGTGGCAACTCCGTAACCACCGGACGCATCTATCGCTCGGTGATTGAGAAAGAGCGTCGCGGAGACTATCTCGGTAAGACAATTCAAGTAGTTCCGCACATCACGGACGAAATAAAGCGCCGGATTCGCAGGGAGGACGACCCGAACAAGTATGATTTCATCATTACCGAGATAGGGGGAACCATAGGCGATATCGAGTCTATGCCGTTCCTTGAGGCGATACGTCAGATGCGATGGGAAAATCCGGGAGACACTGTCTGCATACACTTGACATACATCCCATATCTCAAGGCAGCCGGTGAACTCAAGACAAAGCCGACACAACATTCAGTGAAGGAGATGCAGGGACTTGGCATACAGCCAGATATACTTGTTCTCCGTACGGAGCAACATCTGGACGAAGGTCTGCTTCACAAGGTGGCATCGTTCTGCAACGTGGACCGTGATTGTGTCGTTCAAAGCGAGGACCTTCCGTCTATCTATGAGGTACCAATTGCAATGCAGAATCAGGGACTGGATGCCGCCATATTGCGCAAACTCGGACTTACGATAGGGGAGAAACCGGCTTTGGAGAGCTGGCGCAACTTCCTTTCCCGCAGAGATGCCGCAACAAAGAGTGTCAGGATAGCGCTTGTGGGTAAATATCAGCTTCAGGATGCCTACAAGAGCATCAGTGAGAGTCTGCACCATGCGGGAGTCTATAATGACCGCAAAGTTGAAATTATATTCGTCAATACCGAATTTCTCACGAAGGAGAATGTAGAAGAGAAGTTGTCGGGTATGGATGGAGCGGTAATCTGCCCCGGTTTTGGCCAAAGGGGGACTGAAGGAAAGATTGTCGCTGCCGAATATTGCAGGACTCACGATATGCCGACACTTGGCATTTGTTACGGAATGCAGATGATGGTTGTGGAATTTGCCCGAAACGTGCTCGGATATGCGGACGCCAACAGTGCTGAAATTGCTCCGGATACAATGCATAACGTCATCGATATGATGGAGGAGCAAAAGGCGATTACCCAAATGGGCGGCACAATGAGACTGGGAGCATATCCTTGCCGATTGAAGGAGGGGAGCCTTGCTTACGCCATTTATGGCAAGGCTGATATAATGGAGCGTCATAGACATCGTTACGAATTCAATAACGCTTTTCGAGATGCGTTTGAGAAAGCGGGAATGAAATGTACGGGAGTGAATCCCGATGCGGATCTCGTTGAGATTGTGGAGATTCCGGGGATGCGCTGGTATGTTGCGACACAGTTCCACCCTGAGTATCAAAGCACCGTGCTACATCCCCATCCGCTATTTCTCAGCTTCATAAAAGCTGCTGTCGAGACATCGGATGGCAAATGATTCAAGAAAAATATTGCTGTTTCAGATTGTGGATGGATTGTGGGGTGTTCTTTGGAAGATATGAAACTATTTGGCTAAGCATATTTTCCAGCATGTAACGATGTGCATCTTCCAATGAAATCTGTAACGCTCCAGTGCAGATGAGGGAGTAGAATCCGTGCCCGAAAATGATGAGTTTCGTGCACAATTCCCGAACATTTTCGATAGGTAGGCTCAGTTCCGTGGAGAGTTCCTCTATCATCGCTTTCTGTGACTGAGATGAGAGTATTTGCTCCACGGGGACGGAATGACCGTTTGTTCTCAGGAAATCTGTGAGGTTGGTCTCTTTTATTACAAAATCGAGACGCCTGCAAATCAAGTTATAATATTTGACGACTGCATTCTTGTCCTTGTCTTCCTGTCGTGGCGCAGTCTGCTCGTCAAGATGCCGGAGAACTTTTACCAAAAGCTCTTTCTTAAGATTCTCGATAGAATCAAACTGCCAGGCAACCGGCTGTGTGGAGCACCCGGCCGCATCTGCTATCCTTCTGTAAGTCAGTGCTTCCGGGCCGCATTTGTGCAATAGTTCAAATGCACTGTCAATAATCATTCCTCGTGTTATCTGTAATTTCCTTCCCATAGTCTCATTTTTGATAATGTGGCTATATTATATAACGCAAAAACTGCTTATGGGTGAATAAAATACTCAAAACGACCTATTTTTAGGCGATAAAAATAACGTAACGACTAATTTGGTATTTTTTTTGTAGGCATTGCTAATACAATGTAACAGATTCAGATGAAAACAATATCTTCAGTCGACCAGATACAGGCAAATCTTGAAACAAAAGTAAATCAAGGAAATATCAAGTCTGTGAAAGACAAAATGTCAATCATTTATGAGATCAGTATGAGTGAGATTGAAAAAATTGAAGCTCTTGAAATGACCTCTTTTGCC
>JABUTQ010000300.1 GCA_021443605.1 Bacteroidales bacterium
GTTTCAAGCGATTCTTCCCTCGACATTTGAGGAAGTATCGACGGGAAACAACTGGCCATCAGAGATTTGCCACATCCGGGGCTGCCGATGAGAAGCAAGTTGTGCCCGCCTGCCGCAGCTATTTCCAACCCGCGCTTGGCATATTTCTGCCCTTTTACATTGCTGAAATCGTTCACACATCTTTTCCTTTCGGAGCAATCATCACTCCTATACTTTATTCGCCATTCCTCATCAGCCCTTCCGTTGAGCACTTCAATCACCATTCCGATGTTTGAGACACCGTAAATTTCCAATTCGCTGATTTCAGACGCTTCGGTTGCAGAATCTTTGGGGAAGATACACCCCTTGAAGCCGTTCTCCTTTGCGTGAATGGCCACGGGGAGGGCTCCCGTCACCGGACGAATCATCCCGTCAAGCGACAGTTCTCCCATAATTACGTAATCATTGAGATAAGTGGTTGGAATCTGGTCCATTGCACACAGAAGCGCGATGGCAATCGAGAGGTCGAATGCAGAGCCCTCCTTTCGGATGTCTGCCGGAGCAAGATTGATTACTATTTTTTTTCCGGGGACTCTGAATCCGAAATTGCTTAGGGCAGTAACCACTCTCAGCAAGCTCTCTTTCACAGCAACGTCCGGCAGCCCCACAATATGTATCCCGATTCCGGGAGTGATGAAAACTTCTACGGTAACGGTAACTACCTGCAGCCCTATGCAGGTGGCACAATAAGTTTTACAAAGCATTTTTTTTTACAAATATAATGCAGTGTAAAAAGAAGGCCGGCGCAGAACGCGCCGGCCGGTGCCAGATTTTAACCTTTTTTAAAAAAATGAATGAAATTTATAAAAAAATCGAACCACTAACTTGTTGGCTGATAGATTATAATCTGCTTTCGACGTAGCTGATGGCGTCACCTACTGTCTTGATTTTTTCTGCATCGCTGTCTGCAATAGAGATGTTGAATTCTTTCTCAAGAGCCATAATCAACTCTACGGTATCAAGAGAATCGGCTCCAAGATCAGCTGCGAAATCTGCAGATTCGATAACTTCTGATTCTTCAATGCCGAGTTTCTCGACGATTATTGCCTTAACTTTGCTGGCTACTGTTTTCATATCAACTAAAAATCTTTTTAATAAAACAAATTTTTGACAAGACAAAATTAGATTAATTATAATACGATTATTTTATAAGTTGGCAAGATATTGCTATTTGTGGCGAAATGCTTAAATTTGTACTTTAATTTCCTTGTTGAGTGGTGAAATATTTACTTTTTGCCCCAGATTTATATGAATAAAATTAAAAGAAGCCTCATATCCCAAGTTCCGGAATGCCTGACAACGGCGACAAGCCAGTCTTTGAGCATCTCGATTTCGGTCCTTTTTGCGCTTGTTTTTCTCACCGTATATACTCCTTTCTCCCAAACAGCCTGGTTTTATGTCGGGAGCACGTCCCGTTTTTTGTGGACAATCATATTCGTTTGTGTCTCCACTACTTTCCTCGTGTTGAGCAGAGTGTTGACAAGTTATGTTGTAAAGAGGAAAAAGCATTTCTCTACATCGCTCTTTTATGTTTGGAGAGCCGGAGAGATTGTGGCAATAGGTTGTTTCCACGCACTTATTTCCATTAACCTTATCAAGGTAAGTGGTTTTTCTCCTGCGTTCATCGTGGCCAAAAGCATATTGGTGACGATTGTTGCCCTTGGATTTCCCACCCTTGTAATGGATTTGATATTTCTGCTTCGCGATACCCGCAAAATGCTGATGGTCACCCATTCAGATGTAATAGAGTCTGACGGCGACACTATTCCGGACAATACTGAAATCATAAATATCGCCGACAATCGTGGGGTATTGAAACTCTCAATCCGTCTGGAAAATCTCTATTATATCAAGTCAGAAGATAATTATGTGAAGGTTTTCTATATGAAGCAAGGGACCCTTACCCATTATCTTCTTAGGGCAAAGATTCAATCTATAGACGATAACTTTCAGTCTAAGAGGAGTTTAGCAAGATGCCACCGCTCGTATATCGTCAATTTGAACAATGTCAAGGGGATACGAAACGAGGCTGGTGGATTTTACCTTGATTTTGACGTTGAAGGGATGGATTCGATTCCCGTCTCAAAGACTTATTCCCAGAAAATAGTCACGTTATTTACCAATAAACAAAGATAATCACCTATAATACAGGCCTCTACAAGTAGGCTCCCGTGGGGAGTTCCTTTCTCTTTGCAAGCTCCTGAGGAGTGCCGGCGAATATCATCTCACCGCCTTTGTCTCCCGCCTCGGGGCCGAGTTCTATAACCCAGTCGGCTGCCCTTATCACATCCAGATTATGCTCCACGAGGATAATCGAATGGCCTTTTGCGATTAGGGCATCGAACGCCGCAAGGAGTTTCTCGATATCATAGAAGTGGAGGCCCGTCGTCGGCTCGTCAAAAATGAAAAGGATTGATCCTGAGGTGTTTTCCCTACCAAGAAACGAAGCGAGTTTCACCCTTTGGCTCTCCCCACCGGACAAAGTGCTGCTGCTTTGGCCGAGTTGCAGATAGCCCAATCCCACACTCTGGAGCGGCTTGAGTTTCTCTGCAATCTTGTGAGCCGTGCTGTCTGTCCCTTCCGAGAAGAAAACTATCGCATCATCCACACTCATCTCCAATACGTCGCTGATATTCTTGTTGTTATACTTTACCTCGAGAATGTCCGGCAGGAATCTTTTTCCTCCGCAAGACTCGCACACCATAGTGACGTCTGCCATAAATTGCATCTCGATGTGGATAACCCCCTCTCCCTGACATTCGGGACAGCGTCCGCCATCGATGTTGAACGAGAAATGGGAGTGCCCGTATCCGTTCATCTTGGCGTAGGGCTGTTCGGAGAAGAGCTTGCGAATCTCGTCATACACTTTCAGATAAGTTGCGGGATTGCTCCGTGTGCTCTTTCCGATGGGATTCTGGTCGATGTATTCCACTGCAGATATTTTGTCCAGATTACCCTTCAACTCCCTGAATATTCCGGGACGATCTCCCATCTGAT
>JABUTQ010000338.1 GCA_021443605.1 Bacteroidales bacterium
CTGCAAAGGTATTAAAAAATAATCTTAATTGGGAATAAGGGTTTTTCTCTCTTATCGTGTCTTATTTGTGCATGCAAAATTTTATACGTATGAAAACAATACCTTGGGACATAATTTTACCGGTGCTGAAAGGAAGTGCCGATGAAAATCAACAAAAAAAATTTGACGATTGGCTAAAAGAGGATGGCAACAGGGAGCTGTTCGATGAGCTGAAACGACTCTGGGATGAAATAATTGAGAAATCGTCTCAGTATGAGGCGGATATGGAGCATTGTTGGAACGAACTCCAGAAGAGGATTGGAACAAAGAGTGCTCCGCAACAACCAAAATTCAGATTCAGACCTCTCCATTATGCTGCCGCTGCCGTCGTTGCATTGCTTTTGGGAATTTCCGGATTTATGGCATCCGAGATAACCAATTCTTCTGTCGGAGCATCTCCACTCAGTTACAACACCGTTTCGGGAAAATCTAAGGTAGTTCTATCAGATGGCACAATAGTATGGCTTCACAGCAACAGCGCCATATCGTGCGACGCGAAATTCGGACGCAAGACACGCACCGTCAATGTCACCGGTGAGGCATTCTTTGAGGTGCAAAAGGATGAAAAACACCCATTTATAGTGAAATCCGGAGAGATTTCCGCAACGGTCTATGGTACTAAATTCAACTTCCGAAGCCGTCCAGAAGAGGACAGGATGTCCGTTTCCCTCACAGAGGGCTCACTTGGGGTGGAATCGGCAGATATGTCGGTAATGCTCTCTTCCGGGGAAGAGGCACACTATTACAAATCAACAGGGACCCTCCGCAAGATGGTCTCTTCCAACCCGTTTGTCGCAACTTGGGCAAATCAGAGCATCCGTTTCGTGCAGCGGCCACTCGACTATATTGTTGAAAATATGGCAGTTTGGTACGATACCGAGATTATCCTTGAGGGATTTAACCCCGACAAGGCATACGCATTCACTTTCTCCATCACTGATGAACCTCTTGAAGAGATTGTTCGTCTTATATCAAGAGTGACACCAATAGAATATACATTCGATATCAATAAGTTAACCATCAAAATCCTATGAAATTAAACAGAATTATCCAAATCTTTCTGTGTTTTGTCCTTGCAATCAACGTTGCAAATGCCCAGTCGGGCAACTACACCATCACGGTGTCGTTGGACAATGTCACTCTTGAGGAGGCTATCTCCAAGATTGAACAAAACTCAAGGTACTCATTCTTCTACGATTCCGGTACCATTGACCTGAAACAGAAAGTATCGCTCCAAGCAAAGCAGATGGAGATTGCAGACGCTCTCCGTCAGATGCTTGCAAAACTCCCTGTCACATTTGAAATATCAAACAGACAGATTGTACTTATCCCTACAAAACCAATAGATACCAGACCTGTTCAGGAGATGATAACAATCAAGGGAACAGTGAGTGAGAAAGGGACCGGGGAGCGTCTCGTCGGTGCGGTCGTGTCAGTGCTCGGATTTTCAAATCTATACACGCTTACTGATGCAAACGGACAATACTCCATAAATGCTCCTGCAAACGGAATGATGAAAGTGGAGCTTATCGGTATGTATCCCGTAGAGTTTTTTGTAGGTGGCAGGACAAATATTCCGATAATACTCGAAGCAGACGTAGTAAGCCTTGAGGGGACGGTAGTGACTGGTTATCAGACTCTTTCTGCCGACCGTGCCACTGGTTCGTTCGGAATGGTGGATGCCAAGGTGATGCAGGAAAAACCTATCGCTAACATCCAGAGCATGCTCGAGGGACAGGTTGCCGGCTTGAATGTTGATAACGATGGAAATATCACAATACGAGGCATTTCCACATTCAACGCCTCTTCAAAACCGCTTGTGGTGGTTGATGGATTCCCCGTAGAGGAAACTATGCACGACAGCGAGCTTTTCCAGGTCGATAACAGCATCTTCAACAATATCAATGCAGACAACATCGAATCAATCACGGTATTGAAAGACGCAGTTGCCGCATCTATCTATGGTGCCCGTGCAGCAAATGGCGTTATCGTCATCACTACGAAGAAAGGGCGCTCCGGAGCCACCAAGGTAAGCTACAAGGGAACATTCTCCGTAAAGAGCCGTCCTACTACAAAAGATCTCAATATGGCTACTTCCGAGCAAGCTCTCGACGGATTTCTTAAACTCTACGAAAGTATGCCGATGTACTCTATGCCTGGTTATGCAAATTACACTAACGCAGGATATTACTATTGGATGAGAGACAATGGTCTGATGTCTGCAGAAGAGGCCGAGTCGGCAGTGAACGCAATGCGCAAAAACAACTATTTCGGCGAAGTTGACAAATATCTGTTCCGTCCGGAACTTATCCATCAGCATAACCTGAGTATTTCAGGCGGTAACGAAAAGAATACTTTCAACGTGGCTGCAAACTATCAGGGAACACGTGGAAATTTCGTTTTCGCGAACAATCATAGAGTTACGGTTGATATGCGTGATGACTTGAGAATCAACAGGATCGTTTCTTTGTCTCTCGGTATGAACCTCAACTATGCAACTTCAAAGACTCCTGTGATGAATCCTGTCTATGGCGGTATGGAGTATGCCAGCGGAAAACTCTTCGACTTTTCCGAACTCGTGTCGGTGTTCAATCCTTATATGTCATTCTTCAATGCAGACGGTACACCCAAATCTATAGAGATGATTGTTCCGATGATCAAACAGAACTACTCATACATCACCGGTTTGAAGAGTACGGAGCTGAATCTTTATGAAGATCTCCAGCAATCTACATACAGCACGCAAGACTTCCAGAGCCGTATCAATGGCTCCCTCAATTTCAATATCATTCAGGGACTTACAATAAACCTGGGTGGTAACTGGCAGCGTGGAAACTACCTTTGCCGCCAATATTATCAGGCAGAATCGTTCTATGCACGCAGGGTGTATAACTCCGGTATCAGCCTTCTCAACACAGACGACCGCATCTTTCCGGATGGTGGAATCTTGAATGAGAAACGCAACAACAACCAGTCGTGGACAGTCCGCGG
>JABUTQ010000341.1 GCA_021443605.1 Bacteroidales bacterium
GTAGCCATTGAAGATGAGCCGTTTGACTCGAGAATATCTGAAACCACGCGCACTGCATAGGGATTTGCCTCACCTACAGGCACTACCGGCTTGAGGGCACGCCAAGCGAGGTTTCCGTGACCAATCTCACGGCGTGAAACTCCGCGTGCAGCCTTTGCCTCACCTGTAGAGAACGGAGGGAAATTATAATGGAGAACAAACTGCTCTGTTCCTTGGATGAGCACTTCGTCTTTCTCTTTCATATCTTCCTTAGTACCAAGGGTTACGGTGCTGAGAGACTGTGTCTCACCACGGGTGAAGATTGCACTTCCGTGTGCTCCGGGGAGGTATCCCACTTCGCACCAGATGGGGCGGATGGTAGTGGTGTTGCGGCCATCGAGGCGCACACCTTCGTCTATAATCATACGACGCATCGCCCTCTTCTCTACATCGTGGAAATAACGGGCAACCATCATCTTCTTCTCTTCTCTCTCCTCTTCGGGGATTGTCTCAATAAACTCTTCCATCACAGCCTCGAAAGCATCTGTGCGCTCGTGCTTTGAAGTGCCGCCTTTTGCGATTGCGTAACACTTGTCATAGCAGAAATCATTTACGGCCTTGCGGAGATCTTCGTCGTTGGTCTCGTGGCAATATGTACGCTTAACCTCTTTACCAACCTCTTTTTCAAGCTCTTTCTGGATAAGGCAGTGGCGCTTGATCTCTTCGTGGGCAAACTTGATGGCGTCGAGCATTTCGGCTTCGCTCACCTCGTTCATCTCACCCTCAACCATCATAATGTTGTCATATGTGGCAGCAACCATAATGTCGATATCGGCCTTTTCGTTCTCGGCAAAAGTGGGGTTGATTACGAATTTGCCGTCGATGCGGGATACGCGAACCTCGCTGATGGGGCCTCCGAAAGGAATGTCGCTCACTGCAAGGGCAGCAGAAGCTGCAAGACCTGCAAGTGCGTCAGGCATATTCTCCTTGTCTGCAGATATCAGATTTACAGTTACATATACTTCAGCGTGAAAGTCATCCGGGAACAACGGACGAAGGGCACGATCGACAAGTCTGGCAACCAGAATCTCATAGTCGCTTGCCTTTCCCTCTCTCTTCATGAAGCCGCCGGGGTAACGGCCGGCTGCCGCAAATTTCTCCTTGTATTCAACTTGTAAAGGCATAAAGTCAACATCTTCCTTTGCCTCTTTTGCAGATGTTACAGCGGCGAGAAGCATTGTGCCGCCCATTTTTACAACAACAGAACCGTCTGCCTGCTTTGCGAGCTTGCCGGTTTCAATCTCAATTGTCCTTCCGTCTGACAATTGAATCACTTTATTTACAATATTCATAAAAAATTTATCGGTCTGCCTCTCCCAACGAGAGCAATGTTATTTTCAGCTGAAGCGTCCGGCCGCAGACCGTTTTTTGAGCCGGAATCTTCGTTAATCTTCGATTTTATAAAAAAATGGGGCTGTGAATCCTCCGCAGCCCCCATTAGTTTTCCTTTTCCTATTATTTACGAAGGTTGAGTTCCTTCACAATAGCTCTGTATCGTTCGATGTCTGTTTCCTTCAAATAGTCGAGGATGTGACGTCTCTTACCTACAAGGCGAAGAAGAGCGCGCTGGGTGTTGTAGTCCTTGCGGTTCTTTTTCAGATGCTCGGTAAGATGAGCGATACGGTAGGAAAATAAAGCAACTTGACTCTCTGACGAGCCGGTGTCTGTATTAGACTTTCCGTATTTCGCGAAAATCTCCTGCTTCTTGTCTGATGATAAATACTCTGACATAGTGCAAAAAATTTGTTGTTTTTTTAATTAGCGCGCAAATATAGACAACTTTTTCATTATCACAACATATTCTTTTTGAAAATTATGTCGATTATGCCCGATACGGATGTCTTTTGATTATTTGAACTAAAAATTACTACCTTTGCGGTATAATGGAAATTTTTTAATCTAAAATAATCAATCGCTATCATGAAAAAACTCTTTACAACAGTTCTTTCCCTGCTTGTTGGGGTTGCGGCCTTTGCACAAAATACCCAGACAAGCACAACAACCATCCCTAATGATGGGAAGCAGTACTGCTCAGACCTGAGCGTAACGGCCAAGACCTACGACCGCGGAATCAAGGGCCCGAAGGTAATCTTCAGCCCAAGAGGAACCCTCGCAGCCGGCGTCAAGGTAGCTTATAAAAATCAGAACGACGTATCAATCCAAGTTCTCGAAGGGTCTCCGCTTAACGGCAACACACGGACATTCAGCATCATCCCGCAGATATTCTACACTTTCAAGCACAACCACGCAATTGGAATACAGTTTGACTATGACAGGTTGAATTATGTGGCAAAAAACAGCGCTGTTCCTGGATTTACTACCGAAAACGTCAACGGTTCTTTCTTTACGAATACCTATACGGGACGAATCGCATACCGCTACTACAACCCTATCGCCAACAGCCGCAGGTTTGCACTGATTCTCGGTGGTTTTGTCGGTGTCGGAGGCGGTAACGGCCAACTTGAGCAAATCGACGATTTCTTTGAAACCAAAAGCACTTACAAGATTCAAAACTTCAATTGCTCGCTCTTTTTCTCTCCCGGCATAGCAATCGCCATTTCCGACTTGACTATGTTTGAAGCTTGTCTGGAAGCGCTTGGTGTCTCATACGAGAGAAACACCCAGACAGACGACGGCAAAGTGACCGGAACAGAAAGCATCTTCGGTGCACGCTGGAGACCGGATCTCCTCTCTCTCAAAATCGGCCTCACTTTCCAGATTCCGGTAATGTAAAGGCTTTGTACAAATTTATCGCTGGAGAAAAAGAATGACTTACAACATTTTCCCAATTGCTTTTCATATTATGATTTAACAAACATTTGGGAAGATTTTGAAAGTTGCGAAGATTTTGTTTATCTTTGCGCCCGGATTTTCGGGAAGTGGCGCAGTTGGCTAGCGCGCTGCGTTCGGGACGCAGAGGTCGGGTGTTCG
>JABUTQ010000032.1 GCA_021443605.1 Bacteroidales bacterium
GAAATTCTCTCCGGAGCAAACAGACAGATAGAGCAGACCATCCGCGAGATTCGCGAGAGCCAGGCGGAGAAGACGGCCACAAAAGAGGCGCGCGCCACGCTTGCCGAATTTGCGAAAACCCTCGAGAGTGACATTGAGAGCGAGACCGACAAGAAGATCAACGAAAAGATAGAGAAGATAGTCGCCCGCAAGGAGCGCGAGCGCAAGCGGAAAGAGGAGCGCGACAGGAAACGGGGGATTGAAGTGGCGCAAAAACAGGAGCAGTCGAAAAGCGAAGATGCCCCTCTCAAAGTTGGCGACAAAGTAAAAATAAAGGATAGCGATATGATTGGGGAGGTCACGGAGATATCCTCAAAGAAAGTGACCGTGGCTATCGGGACCATCACCAGCAAGGTGGAACTGTCCAAGATAGAGCGGATTTCCGAAAACCAGTTTGACAAGAGCAAAAAACAGCAAGGCGGCACAGCAAAGGTAACTTACAGCGGCACAGACGTTTCTCAGCTCAGTCTCCACTTCTCGCCCTCTATCGACATCCGCGGCGAAAGGCTCACCGATGCGCTCGACATCATTACCCATTTCATAGACAATGCCCTGATGGTAGGGATGCACGAAGTATCTATTCTCCACGGCAAGGGTAACGGCATTCTCCGCGAAGAGATACGGAAATATCTGAAAATCACCCCTGGTGTGGTCTCTTTCAGGGACGAAGCCCTCAACCGCGGCGGTAGCGGAATTACAATAGTAACTTTAGAATAAACACTTGATTATGAAGAAGATAATAATATTTGCAGCGTGCATTGCCTTTGCTCTGACCTCCTGCACTCCCGCTGAAAAGAAGATTGAAGAATCTGTGGACGGATTCCTCTCGGCATATCTCTCGATGGATTTCGACAAGGCAAGCGGCTATTGTACTGCCAACGTTGCTGATGCAATCAAGCCGGCTCTCGACACCACCGGCCTAAACGGCACCATCGCGTCAAAAATCAAGGAACTTGCCCGGACCACGACATACGAAATCGTATCAATTGACACTGAAAGCGAAGAGGATACCGCCATTGTGAAATACAATGTCATATCCGAATCGCCGGCATTCGTCTTTGAAAAGTCGATGACGCTGAAAAAGTGTGACGGAGAGTGGAAAATCGCTGCTCTGTCGATGTAAACTGCCATTGTTGATTTCTTGTTGAAAGATATTGGCAGCCCTGTCTATATCCATATCCTTTTTAGACTAATTTCGTAACCTGAACAGAGTCGCCAAATAGGGCGATTATGCTATCTTTGCTTATTGCAACACCCTGAATAACAACACATTATGAAAACATATACATACGAAGAGGCATTGGTTGCCTCCAAGGATTATTTTAAAGGCGATGAGTTGGCTGCATCTGTCTGGATTAACAAATATGCCTTGAAAGATTCTGCCGGAAACATTTACGAAAAGTCGCCTGAGGATATGCACCACAGGCTTGCGAAGGAATTTGCCCGTATTGAGGCAAAGTATCCCAACCCTATGTCGGAAGAGGAAATCTTTGGTCTGCTCAAAGATTTCAAGTATATCATCCCGCAGGGTGGCCCGATGAGCGGTATCGGTAACGAGTATCAAGTAGCATCCCTTTCAAACTGCTTCGTTATCGGGCAGGATAATCCGGCCGATTCTTACGGCGGAATTATGATGATTGACGAGGAGCAGGTGCAGATAATGAAGCGCCGCGGCGGTGTAGGACACGATCTCTCCCATATCCGTCCCGAGGGAAGTCCGGTGCTCAACAGCGCCCTCACCTCTACGGGAGTTGTTCCGTTTATGGAGAGGTATTCAAACTCCACTCGCGAAGTTGCGCAAGACGGCCGTCGTGGAGCGCTGATGCTCTCTATATCAATCAAACATCCTGATTCTGAGAAATTTATCGATGCAAAAATGACTCAGGGAAAGGTTACGGGAGCAAATGTTTCGGTAAAGATTGACGACGCTTTCATGCGCGCAGCCCAGAATGGAGGGGCGTATGTCCAGCAATATCCCGTCTATGGAGAAAATCCCAAAATCAGGAAAGAGGCTGACGCGTCGAAGATATGGAAAAAGATTATCCACAATGCTTGGAAGAGTGCGGAGCCCGGTGTCCTTTTCTGGGACACAATCCTTCGCGAATCGGTCGCAGACTGCTATGCCGACAAGGGATACCGCACGGTGAGCACAAACCCCTGCGGCGAAATTCCACTCTGCCCCTACGATTCTTGCAGGCTTATCGCAATAAATCTATATTCATACGTCAAGAATCCTTTCACCGACAAGGCGTACTTCGATATGAAGCTCTTCAACGACCATTCACGCAAGGCAATGCGTCTTATGGACGACCTCATCGAGCTTGAGATGGAGAAAATCGAAGCCATCATCGCCAAGATTAAGAGCGACCCGGAAGACGAGGACGTGAAGAGAACTGAGCTTGATCTTTGGCTCAAAGTGCAGAAGAAATCGCTTGGCGGTCGCCGTACTGGTCTGGGAATCACTGCAGAAGGCGATATGCTTGCCTCTTTGGGAATCACATACGGCACAGAGCAGTCGATAGAGTTTGCGGTGAACGTTCAGAAAAATCTCGCCGTTGAAGCTTACAGGTCTTCTGTGATTATGGCGGAAGAGCGCGGCGCGTTCCCGATTTACGATGCAGAAAGGGAGATGAACAACCCTATGATTCTCCGCATCAAGGATGCAGATCCCGAGCTTTACCAGCGGATGGTGAAATCCGGCAGAAGGAATATCTCTCTGCTCACAATCGCCCCCACAGGGACCACAAGCCTTATGACTCAGACCACTTCCGGCATCGAGCCAGTCTTCAGGGCATACTACAAACGGAGAAAGAAAGTAAATCCGAGCGACAAGAACGTCAAGATATCCTATCGCGACGACGTGGGCGACTGCTACGAGGAATACTTTGTGTTCCACCACAAGTTCCTCACCTGGGCACAGACGCAAGGC
>JABUTQ010000421.1 GCA_021443605.1 Bacteroidales bacterium
TTGCTGAGTGTAGATTACGAAAGGGTAAATTACGGTTCCACAAGACTTTCCGAGCGCGGTGGATCGAACACTTCCTTCCGCGACGAAAACAAGGAGATTTCATCAGCATTGGGCGGTTCCAACATCTGGAGATTCGGTGCGGAGATTAATTTGATTCCTGAATTGGCAATCAGAGGAGGATACAACATCTTTACCCACAGCGGAAAAAACTACATCCCTTACCGCTCGGCATTCTCAGTAGGTCTCGGATATAGGATTTCAGAAAGGGCTCATGTCGATCTGGCCTACAATAGGACCGGCAGAGTGACATCGGAGTTTTCTCTCTATGATGATTACGCCTCATACAAGGCCCCCGTCGCTAAGGCTAACGAAGACAAGGGACGCTTCATCTTGACTCTCGGTTTGCGTTTCTAAGTAAAAATAAATCATTGAATATCAATAAATAAAGGCGCGGGCACAAAACAATGTGTCCGCGCTTTTTGTAAAATATTTGACCAAATTTATTTGCATAATAAGATTATTTATATCTTTGCAGACTTATCTAAAACCAGAATCATGAATGTAGTTGAAGAAAAATTGGCCCAATATACTAAACCGCAGGAGATAAAAGATAAGGGTTTGTATCCCTATTTCCGTGAAATTACAGGACTTCAGGGAACTGAAGTTGAAATGGGTGGGCACAAGGTACTTATGTTCGGGTCGAATGCCTATACCGGGTTGACAGGGGATGAAAGGATAATAGAGGCCGGTGTTGCCGCAATGAGAAAATACGGGTCCGGATGCGCAGGTTCGCGCTTTCTCAATGGTACCTTGGACATACACGTGCAGCTTGAAAAAGAGCTTGCAGAATTTGTAGGGAAAGAAGATGCGCTCTGTTTTGCTACAGGTTTCACCGTAAACAGTGGTGTGATTCCAAGCCTTCTCGGCAAAGACGATTATATTTTATGTGATGACAGGGACCACGCATCTATCGTTGACGGCCGTCGCTTGTCATTTGCCAAACCGTTGAAATTCAAGCACAACGATATGGAAGATTTGGAGAACAAACTCCAGCGTCTTCCTGAAGATGTCGGGAAACTGATAGTTGTTGACGGCGTATTTTCAATGGAAGGAGATTTGGCTCCGCTCCCGGAAATCGTTGCCATCAAAAAGAAATACAAGAATGTGCTGATTATGGTTGACGAAGCCCACGGAGTCGGTGTCTTTGGACGCCAGGGACGCGGTGTTTGCGACCATTTCCACGTGACTGACGATATCGACCTCATTATGGGTACTTTCTCTAAGAGCCTTGCGTCAATCGGAGGTTTCATCGCAGCCAACAAAACCATAATCAACAATTTAAGACACACTTGCAGAACCTATATCTTCAGTGCTTCATCCACTCCCGCAGCTACCGCAGCGGCACTTGAGGCGCTCCATATCATCCAAAACGAGCCATCGAGGATAGAAAATCTCTGGAACGTGACAAAATATGCGCTCAAGCGTTTCGAAGAAGAGGGTTTTGATATCGGAGGGACAGAAAGCCCGATTATTCCTCTCTATGTGCGCGATATGGAAAAGACGTTCTGGGTAACGGCAAGGGCTTTTGAGGAGGGTGTTTTTATCAATCCGGTGGTTCCGCCCGCTTGTGCACCGACCGACACTCTCGTTCGTTTCGCCTTGATGTCAACACACACCAACGAACAAGTTGATAGGGCTGTTGCTGCTCTTAAGAAGGTATTCATCGAGGGAGGAATTCTCTAAAGGGTTTCTTTTTCAATCTTTATGGAGAAGGTACTTCAATTAGGTAAATTCTATCCCATAAAGGGAGGAATCGAAAAAGTGATGTACACTTTTCTTGAAGGGTTGCCCGATAAAGGTGTTTCGAGCGATATGCTCTGCGCTGAGTGCGACGGGGCAGGCCGTGTAATCAACATTGACTCGGGGGCAAGGGTAATTACCTGTCGCACACTGATTAAGCTGGCCGGGACGACTATCGCCCCGGGTATGGTTTCCAAGCTGAGAAAAATAGCAAAGGAATACGATATCATCCACATCCACCATCCAGATCCGATGGCGGCTCTCGCCCTTTTCCTTTCGGGATACAAGGGGAAGGTTGTGCTTCATTGGCACTCGGACATTATCCGCCAAAAATTTTTCCTGACTTTTTACAAGTGGCTGCAAAACTGGTTGATACGAAGGGCAGACATTGTTCTTGGCACCACCCAGGTATATCTTGATACATCCGAAGGGATTAACGGCATCCGTTTTAATCCAAAAACCGCTGTACTTCCTATCGGTATAGAGCCGCTGGTTCGCGATGTCGATGGGGAAGCGAGGGTTCTCGCGAAATGGCCGGGCAAAAAAATCGTGTTTGCGCTCGGAAGACTCATCCCTTACAAGGGGTTTGAGTATCTCGTGGATGCAGCCAAATCGCTTCCGGATGATTATGTAGTGGTAATAGGGGGGAGTGGACCGCTGGAAGAGGCTCTCAAAGAGCAGATTAAAGCTGCCGGTTTGGATGGAAAAGTTGTTCTTGCCGGCAATATTCCTGAGAGTGAAAAGGCTGCATATTTCGGTGCCTGCGATATTTACTGTATGTCGTCCATTACCAAAAACGAGGCGTTCGGGATTGTTATGATAGAGGCGATGTCGCTTGGCAAGCCGGTGATAGCCACCAAGATACCGGAATCAGGAGTGTCTTGGGTAAATGCACACGGCGTTTCAGGAATCAATGTGGAGCCAAGAGACGGAGCGGCAATAGCCGGATCAGTTGTTGAGATTTGTGAGGATTCCGTGAAGTACAAGGCTTATGCGGATGGGGCAAAGAATCGCTTCGATGAAACATTCACCCGAGACCGTATGATAGAGAGCCTTGTTTCAATTTATGACGGGGTGTTGCGGGGAGATTCTTCACTTCGTTCAGAATGACGCCGTGACTTCGTTCAGAATGACGCCGTGACTTCGTTCAGAA
>JABUTQ010000204.1 GCA_021443605.1 Bacteroidales bacterium
GCAACACTCCCTTCAAGGGCACGGAGGATATTTCCATGGATATTCGCCTGGTCCTTGACCTCTGCTCCTCCCACTTTGGCAAACGCACCCGCAGAACGCTCACGCGAAATTGTCTGATAACCAGTCACAACGCTCTGTTCCAACACTCTGGCATCTTCTTCGAGCACCATATCAATTACAGATTTCTTTCCTATGGCGGTCCTTCCCTGCTTCATCCCCACAAAATCGAAGGTAAGTTCGATGGAAGGATTTTCGGGCACTTCGATCGTATATTTTCCGTACATATCGCAATATGCCCCGTTGTTGGTTCCATCCACATAGACCACTGCTCCGGCCAGGGGGTCCCCTCCATTGTCTGTCACACAACCACTAATCACCCTAACCCCTTTTTTCTGAGGCAATTGACCATTATCTGTCTTTTTCTCGGGCTCGGGAATCGAAAGGGCAATCTGCTTGCCGCTCAAGGTATATCTTATTCCGAGAGGAGCGAACACTTTTTCAAGCAGTTCGTTGAAATTGTCTGAAGAAACGTTTATCGTCACCTTCTGCGAAACATCTATAAAATCGTTGTTATAGACAAATTTGTACTCGCATTGTGCTGAAATCGAGGCAAGGGCGACCGACAAAGGTTTATCCTCCACTTTCACGTTGTAGAGAGATTGTGCAAACGCATTGATTCCCAATAGCATCACACACAAAAACACAAGAGAGGCCTTTTGAACTATATTCATTGTTTATTGGATTTTTTCAGTTTGACCATATCACCATCACGGGTATATTCAAGGCGGGAAGTGATGCAAAGAAGCCTGAGCACCTCATTAAGCGACTCGTGCTTAAACTCTGCAGTGAACGAACTGGCAAATACCGACTGATCTTCGACCTCGATATCCACCCCATACCACCTTTCTATCTGTGCAATTGTCTCACTCATAGGTGTATGGTCGAATCTTAGAACACCCTCTTTCCACATAAGGTTATTCTCCGGTTTCTCTATCTTTGAAACGTTATGGAAATCGGAATTGATTACTATCTCTTCCGACGGAGACACCTTGATAACTTCGTTTGATCTGGTTGTCACCTCAACGGAACCTTTTATGAGGGTAAGATTAAAACGGGGGCTGTCAGAGAAGCACTTCACGTTGAAACTTGTACCGGTGACAGTCACGAGGATATCTTGAGGTGTTTTTATCAAAAACGGGACTTTCCTGTCTTTTTTCACGTCGAAATACCCTTCGCCATCAAGATAAACCGTGCGGGTGCCGGTGCCGAAATCTTCTGCAACTCTGAGCGAGCTCCCGCTGTTGAGAGTGACTAACGTGCTGTCCGGCAATACAATATTGCCTTGAAGCGCATTGTTTACTGTATAGACGATTTCGCTCTGCGCAGTCATTGCCGCCATTTCCGGCTTCTCTTTGAGCCTGAGGGCAAGCAACGTGGTGCTGACAGCTAATGCAGTCACAACAGCAGCGGCGGCTGTTTTGTAAATGAATGTAATGCGTTTTTTTGCCGGAGCAATCTTCGGCATTTTGCCGGTATAGACAGTGTCCGGCATAGATTCAAAGACCTCCCTGTTGAAACTTTCTCTCATAGTGCATAACTCCTTATGCACTAATTACGGAGGAGAGAGGTTTTACCCTAAAAAAATCAGAAGAAAACTTTTACCTAGCTTCTTGAAGACTTTCAACGCTGTGGTTATGCGATACTCGACCGCCTTTACGGTGACATTTTCCCGCTCAGCTATCTCTTTATTGGTCAGCCCTTTATGTCTGCTCATAAAGAACGTTCGCCGAATCTTTTCCGGAAGATTCAAAAATGTCTTTTCAACGAGCCTTTCAAGGTCAAGGGTATTTATCAACACATCAAGGGAGTTGTCTTCAAGGTAGATGCAGGAATCGATCGATATATTGTCGTTTCTCTTGCGCAGATAATCGAGCGAGAGATTTTTGGCTATCGTAAAGGCAAGTGCACGGATGTTTCCGTCCGGGTTGAGATTTTCACGCGTCTGCCATACACGCATCAGCGTTTCCTGTGCAATATCCTCAGAGACAGACTCTTCCTTGGTATAACTCCGGGCGAAATGGAGAAGATTGTTGTATTCCATCCTGTAAAATGCCTCAAACGCGCACGAATCCCCCTCGCTGATGGCCACAACGAGTTCCCTGCTTATCGCACGCGATGAAAATTGATTGTTCACTGATTCTATCTTGCCCTATATCAACGGCAAAGATATAATAAAAAAAACAGCACGACTGATTTGCCGTAGGAAATTTGCCTAAGAGAAATATTTCGCGAAGCGGGGATTATTTCATTTCTCGTGGCAAATTTTCCGAAGGCAAAGGAAGCCGTGCCGTTTTCGAAAAGAATCTTCAGATACTATTCAAGGCCGTATCCTTCCTGCTGAGGGAAGATATATTGCTCAGCCTTCCAGGTTGCCCAATTTGCGTGATTTCTCACTGCATCGGGAACTACACCTGACATCTTGTTCCCCTGAATGCGGAGCTGCTTGCAACCAGCCGGAAGCGAACCGAACGACTCGGGAACATTGCCTGTAAAGTTGCAGTTATAAAGATGATAACTTATTGTGGCTGCAGAACTTACAATCTTGCCAAGTGATGCCGGAAGCGGTCCGGTAAGCCCTTCGTTGCCGTAGAGCATAAGAATCTTGAAATCTTTCTTGAACTGATCCCAAATGTCAGGAAGTTCACCGGTAAGTTTGCAACCGAAAGCCATAAACTCCTGAAGACTCTCGCAACCTGCAAGCTCGACAGGGATAGCACCAGTGATTGATGTACCTGAAAGATTGAATCTGAAAAGATTCTTGAGTTTGCCGATTTCGGCAGGGATGGTACCGCCAAACTCCTTGTTGTTGAGCATTGTGATGTAGCCCATATTTTCCCAAACTCCCATTTCGCTTGTAAATGAGCCTGAAAGGTTATTGTT
>JABUTQ010000250.1 GCA_021443605.1 Bacteroidales bacterium
ACGCTCAGGATGACACTGCAACTCGCTCAGGGTGACGATGTTCCGTCATTCTGAACGAAGTGAAGAATCTCAACGCACTATTCCTTGCCGCCGAAGTATTTTATGAACTGGGTGCGCTCAAAGAGATCGGCATCGCTTCTGCCGCTGCCGGCGTTGAGCGTACCCTTGAATTTTTCAATTGAATCAAAGCCGTGCTTGTCCATCCATTCGCCCAGACTATCCTTCATAGTCTTGATGTGCGAAACTCCCTTTTCGAAAATCACGCTGCAAAGCTCAACTGCAGATGCACCCGCAAGGATGGATTTGACAACACCCGCACCATCGTGCACGCCGCCAGAAACGGCGATGTCCACATTCTTGACTGCATTTGAGATGATGCCCGTCCAGCGGAGGGGATTTGAAATCTCCGAGCCGCAACTCAAAACTTGTCCTGAAGCCGTCTTAACTTCCTCTATGTCAATATCAAAGGGGTAGAATCTGTTGAACAGCACCACACCGTCTGCACCATTTGCCTTCAGTTGATCGACGAGCGCAACGGGGTTTGTGAAGTTGTTACCGAGCTTCATTATCACCGGAATGTTTATTGTCTTTTTGAGGTGTTTGAGAATCTTGATATGCTCCTTCTCAAACGCGCCGTATTCGTAGTTTGCAGAATTTGCCGTCTGCAATGCAAGGATATTAATTTCGAGGGCATCTGCGCCGGCATTCTCTATCTCTTTTGCAAACGACACCCATTCTGAATCGCTATGGCAGTTGATGCTTGCGATTACCGGAATATCGCACGCCTTCTTGCTGCTCTTGATTGCATTCACATAGTCTCCGATTTTGTGCTGACGGAGATATGAACTGATATAGTCGTATCCTTCTGCGTGTGCAAAAGAATTATCCTCAACCATTTGGGCGGTTTCAAACAAAATCTGCTCCTCGAACAGAGATTTCATTACAACTGCACCGGCACCTGCCTCGGCAAGGCGTGCAATCCCCTCTGCATTTTTGGTTAGTCCTGAACTGCTGATGATTATAGGGTTTGAAAGGTTGAGACCTGCAAAAGAAGTAGTTAATGCTGACATAATCGGTTGTTTTTTTTTGATATCATACAAAAGTAATAAAAATTTGACAGCTTATAGATATGTTGAAGAATTTTTTGAGCGGGTTAGTTGTAATTTAAAATGCAATAGCTTGTTATTTAGGCTGTTTAAACGTATCTTTGTAGGATATAAAAGGCGGAAGGTCCGCATTATTATATGCTCGGATTATTCCTTTCTTTGTTCGGGGTTTTATTTAACTGCTTGATTTATAATCTGTTTTGATATTAAGCAGGACTAGATTTATTACCTTTATCCTAAGAATGGCCGAATTCGTAAGCGTACAAATCAAAAATAGTGAAGAGACGCCCCTTGTTAGTGGGGGAAGCGAGAACCGTGGTGACAGACAATGGTTTGTCTTGCGCGACTTGAAACGACCGAATGCCAAACTCCGGGCATACGAGCAACTCCGGCAAAGAAGTTTTGAAGTTTTTACTCCTCTGGTTTGGAAGACGGTAGTCAGACACGGTAAAAGGGTGAGAGTGCAAGTGCCTGTCATTTACGACCTTCTGTTTGTATATGCGGTGAAAGAAGCTTTGGATGAGATAGTTGAAAGGACAGAGACTCTCCAATACCGATACTTGAAAGGTGGCGCTTACAAGCAGCCGATGGTGGTGCGTGACCAAGAGATGGAACGATTTATACGTGCCGTGGAGAGCTCCCAAACGCCGGTCTATTATTCGCCGCAAGAGATTACTCCCGATATGATTGGGCGCAAAGTGCGCATTGTCGGCGGTCCTCTCAACGGCCAGGAAGCTTTCCTGCTCAAACTGAAGGGGGCGCGCAAGAAACGAATCATCGTAGAGCTCCATTCACTTGTCACAGTCGGGGTGGAGGTTTCATCCGATTTTATTGAATTTATTTAAAATCAGATATTTATGATAATAGCCGTTGATTTTGACGGAACGATTGTAGAGCACAAATATCCCGCAATCGGGAAAGAGATTCCGTTTGCCATTGCGACTTTGAAACAGCTGCAGGCAGAGCATCACAGGCTCATTTTGTGGAGTGTACGCGAGGGGGCCTTGTTGGAAGAGGCGCTGGAGTATTGCCGCAGCCGCGGACTCGAATTTTATGCCGCCAACTGCAATTATCCCGAAGAGCCGATGGTGGAGAACCCCACCAGCACCTGCCGCAAGCTCAAGGCCGATATCTTCATAGACGACCGCAACCTCGGTGGTCTGCCCGACTGGGGCGTCATCTACACCATTATCCACGAAAAACGCTCTTGGGAAAGCTACTGGAGGGAAGTCTATCTCAGCGGCGAAGACAAAAGAGAAGAGAGAAGAACGTTCTGGCAGAGGTTTTTGAATAGATAGGACAGACGCCGATTTTGAGAAGGCGGTTGAGACTGAGAATTAGGACAGAAAAGTGGACAGAATACAACAACGGGCGATGGGCGGAGATACAGCGATGAATTGTGCATTCATCCATCGTTCAAAGCGAGGCAGTTATAAATGATTTGTTTGAAAATTTACATCTTAACGAATGTAATATTTAATTTATTTTATATTTTTACATCCGAGAGAATGTAATTATGATGCAGAATTTAATCGCAGCGAAGCTGAAAGAACTCCGGAAGGAGAACGGAATGACGCAAGTGGACCTTGCGATGAAGTCCGGTGTCGGGCTTAATTTCGTCAGGGAACTTGAGCAGGGGAAGGCTACCGTACGTATGGACAAGGTGGCTCAGGTGTTTGCTTTGTTTGACTATGAACTGGTACCTCAGAAGAAGCTTGACAAGTGATGGCAGACGCATTGGTAAAATACAAGAATATGAAGGCCGGAGTTCTCAAAGAGACTGATGAGGGCTACGAATTTCAATATGACGC
>JABUTQ010000407.1 GCA_021443605.1 Bacteroidales bacterium
GTGCAGAGGCTTCACGCGGATGTCAGCTACAAGATGGAAAGTGGGCTCCGTATGAATGAGCTATATACCCAATCGCCTGTAAACGTGTCGTTTATCAATGTTCTCCCTGAAAGGTACATTACATTCACTGTCTCTCCAAAAGATGACAATTGGGTTGAGATATCTGAAATCGATGGGATTCCGGGAGCGAAAGAATCTTATATAGTACACCAAAACGACACCCTCTCTTTTGGCGATGAAAAATTGCTCTTGACCTACACCGACCATTGGAGCAAAAATTGGATAGATGAGGATATCCACGTTCAGAAACTTCCTTTGAGTTCTGTTGCGGGGAGTTTCCTTGCAAATCTCGGCCTTCTCCAGGAGGAAGACGAGGCCTCTATCCTCACCCTTTCGCTGAAGGATGCTTCCCCCCTTCGCGCCGAAGATGTCCTCAACACCCTCATCGACGTCTATAATGAAGAGGCCATCAACGACAAAAATCAAGTGGCTGTCAACACTTCAAACTTCATCAACGAGCGCCTTATCATCATAGAGCAGGAGCTCGGCAGCGTGGAGTCTGAGCTGGAAGAGTTCAAGCAGAAGAACCAGATGATAGACATCGGCTCGCTTGCAAGTCAGTATATGGGTGAATCTCAGACATATAGCGCTGAAGCATTGGAGCAGGAGACTCAGTTGAAACTCTCTCAGTTCATAAAAGATTATCTTACCGATCCTACTAAAAGCCGAGACCTTATCCCTTCGGGCACAGGTATCAGCGACCCCAACGTGGAGAGCCAGATTGCACAATACAACGCAATGAAGCTCAAGCGCGACAAACTCTTGGACGACAGCAGCGAGAGCAATCCCGTGGTGCAGGAGCTCAACAACACGCTCCACTCACTCAGACAATCTATCATCCGTGCCGTTGACAACACAATCGTCAGCATCAATATGAAGCGCAACGACGCCCTCAGCCGTAGGGCGCAGGCACAGGCGCGCGTCACTACCATCCCTACAAAAGAGCGTCAGATGCTCACCATTGAACGCCAGCAGAAAATCAAGGAGAGCCTCTACACCTTCCTCCTCAACCGTCGCGAGGAAAACGCCCTCTCGCAGGCGATGGTTGACAACAATGCCCGCACAATCGACAGTGTGGATGGTCCCGCCGGTCCCATTTCGCCTCGCAGGAACCGTATTCTGCTGCTCGGTCTGCTGGTCGGAATCGCCTTCCCGATGGTGATTTTCCTGATGATACTCTTTATGGATACCCATATCCACAGCCGCAAAGACCTAAAGGGGCTTGTGAGCGTTCCGTTCCTCGGAGAGATACCTCAAGAGAAGCAGACGGGGGCTTTCGGAAAGGGGCATACCGAAATTTCCGTGGACAAGGAGGAGAACAATATCCTCTCCGAGAGTTTCCGGATACTCCGTACAAATATGTCGTTTATGGCAAAGAAAGACAAATCTTCCCAGATAATCACTTTGACTTCCTTCAATGAAGGGGCTGGTAAGACTTTCATTGCCCGCAACCTTGCGTTGAGCCTCGTCTTTGCCAAAAAAAGAGTGTTGCTGCTCGACCTCGATATTCGCAAGGGGACATTGAGCCACCATTTTGCCAAACATCCTGTCGGCGTTACGAACTATCTGGTTGACAATACTATATGTATAGAAGACATTATCCATACCGATAGCAGATATGATAATCTCGATATTATTTCAGCCGGTACGATAGCGCCAAACCCCGCTGAGTTGCTTATGGACGAACGGCTCGACGAGCTGGTTGCAACTCTCCGCCCGAAATACGATTATATAATTGCAGATAATGTTCCCTTCGGAATCGTGGCAGACGCAACCATATCAAACCGAATCAGCGACCTCACAATCTTCGTGGTGCGCGCCGGCAAGTTTGACCGCCGACAAATCCCTGATTTGGAGGAGCTTTACAAAGAGGGCACTCTAAAGAATATGTCCCTTGTCCTCAATGGCGTTGATCCGAGTTATCGCGGCTATGGGTATCGTTATGGTTACGGATATGGCTATGGATACGGCTACGGCTCAGGATATACGAACAAGAAAAAACGCAAGGGGAGAAGTTGAAAATAAAAAGGGTTTTTGTACTTTTGCGGCTTCAAAAAATTAGAACATAATGGAATACAATTTCGCGCAGATTGAGAAAAAATGGCAGCAGTACTGGTCAGACCACAAGACCTTCAAAGTTGACATAGACAGCTCCAAACCAAAATATTACGTCCTTGATATGTTCCCGTACCCGAGTGGTGCCGGGCTTCATGTGGGGCATCCGCTCGGCTATATCGCCAGCGATATCTACAGCAGATACAAGAGGCTTCAGGGCTTCAACGTGCTCCATCCTATGGGATATGACGCATTCGGCCTTCCGGCAGAGCAATATGCGATTCAGACGGGGCAGCATCCCGCCGTCACCACAGAGAAAAACATCGCCCGTTACCGCGAGCAGATGGACAAGATTGGTTTCTCTTACGATTGGGACAGGGAAGTGCGCACTTGCGACCCCGATTATTACAAATGGACACAATGGGCTTTCTTGGAGATGTTCGGCCATTGGTACGACAACAAAGTTCAGAAAGCCAGACCGATAGAGGATCTTGTGAAGCTCTTTGAAGAGGGAGGAAGCGCCGCCGCTGATGCCGCTTGCGGAGCTGTGAAAGAGTTTACTGCGGAGCAGTGGAAGGCAATGTCCGAAGAGGCAAAACAAGAGGTGCTGATGCAGTATCGTATTGCATATCAAGGAGAAACGGCTGTCAACTGGTGCCCGGCACTCGGCACTGTCCTCGCAAACGACGAAGTGAAGGAGGGGCTTTCAGTCCGTGGCGGATTCCCCGTGGAGCAGAAGAAAATGAAACAGTGGCAGCTTCGCGTGAGTGCTTACGCAGAGCGTCTGCTCAAAGATATGGA
>JABUTQ010000102.1 GCA_021443605.1 Bacteroidales bacterium
GCCGCTTTGCACGATATGACAAAGGCAAAACAGCTCGCTCCCGATTACCCTTACATTTATTACAATCTCGGGAATCTCTACTGTTTGTCAAACGATTTGCCCGAATCTATCCTGCAATATACCAAGGCGATAGAGATTAATCCATATATAGGTGAGGCATATTACAACAGAGGTCTTGTGCAGATATATTTGAAAGACAAGGAGAAAGGGTGTATGGACCTCTCCACCGCGGGCGAGCTCGGCATAGCCGACGCCTATAGCGTAATCAAAAAATACTGCACTGAGCAGGAACCGTAATCAGAATTCCTCCTCGTCTTCGTCCATTGTCAGGAAGCGGGTGTCGCCAAAGCATTTGGCAAGTTCTTCGAGAATTTTTTCCTTGCGGATATCGTTGATTGACGAGTAATAGAAGAGCAATGATTCAATATATATCAGTATTACCGTGTCCGGATGCTTTATTTCAAAATCCTTGAATGAAATGGGCATCCCGTGATTTCCGAGAAATGATTCAATCTGATTTTCTGCCAAAAAGCTTCCGCCATCGAACATATTGATATATAGCAGTTTATCCCCTTTATCCATACATACAGGAATAAATCCTCCCGGGAAGCACATCGGTTGTATGTCCAAGCCGCACGATTGTGCCAGCATAAAATACAATACAGAAATCGTGATGGGATTTCCCTTCCTTGTCTTGAAAATCTCCGGCAGCAAAGCCGTGTTCTCCTGCGTCATGAACATATCGCTCGGAGTGAACTTCAGACGCCTGAAAAAGATATGGTTAAAAATGGTGATATTCTCGATAATTGTCTTGTCGTCAGATATTTCCGAGAGGACTTCCGACATAAACGGCAGGTAGGCATCATTGTATTTCTGTCTTGTCAGCGACGGATCCAACGAGGCTGAAACCAAATATGCAAGTTCGGCAAGAAAAGATTCATTCAGACAACGGCTGAACTGATTCAGGCGATATTCGCTGTTTACATCCATTAGGTGATCGTACATTGCCTTCCTTCTCTTGGAACTCTTCACTTTGGCTATTTCAATTGCAAGAGCGGGAAAAATATCTTCTCCCTGCTCGAATATCACACGATTGAGTTCTTGAATAATAATATAGTCGGGGTCATCCATTAACCAGACTACATTTTCGGCAAAATCGTTTTCTATCATCTATTCCGTAAGTCTGTCAAGTGCAGTTTTGATTAGCCCTTCCATAAGTGGTTTGTAGTCGGGGCAGCTCTCTTTTGCATAGCGGTTTGCGATAATCAGGCAGATTGTTCCTGCGTTGTGTCCGAGAAGTGACGATAGCCCCACTATTGCGCTGTTTTCCATCTCTATATTGGTGACTTTCAATCCTTTAAAGTTGAAAGACTCCAGTTTTTGCGTGAAGTCGGGGAAGGCGATTTTTGCCCTCACGGAGCGACCTTGCGGGCCATAAAAGCCCGGAGCGGACATTGTGATTCCCCCCTTGAAGTCCGAAAAAATCTGGGCAAGTTTTTTCCCGGCAGGGACGAAATAGGGAGTTGTGAGTCTGTCATTCCAGCCGATATGTTCCATAAAGGCCTCTTCTATCTCTTTGTCGGAGATCTTTTCGATTCCTTTGTACCAATTCAGCAGCCCGTCGGTTCCCGCAGTCATCTTTGAGAACACGTAGTCTCCGATATTAATGTCGGGCTGAAGTCCCCCACTGGTGCCTATTCTCAAGATAGTGAGGGTTTTATGCTCTTTCTTAGGTTCCCTTGTGGCAAAGTCTATGTTGGCAAGGGCATCGAGTTCGGTCATAACGATGTCAATGTTGTCCGTGCCGATGCCTGTGGAGAGCACGGTAATCCTTTTGCCGTGGTAACTCCCTGTGATGGTCATAAATTCACGGGATTGTTTTGTGAACTCAATCTCTTCAAAATATGAGGCAACCATCGGTACACGCCCCTGGTCTCCAACCAAAATCACGATATCGGCCAGGTCTTCCGGCAGAATGTGGAGGTGAAACACGGATCCATCACTGTTGATGATTAATTCAGATTCAGGTATTTTTGCCATAGTCAAATCTCCTTTAACGTGCTAATTTATTATTATTTTCTTAAATTTGCAATAAATATTAAGGTAATTGTATGGCTTGGCGTAGATTTCAAACACTTCTGCTTGTGATTGTTGCGGGGTTGCTCCTTACGCACTTCTGGGTTGATTTTTGTTATACTATGGTGAATGAGGAGGGGGCTTCGGAGCCTGTCAAATATTCGATTCGTTTTGTCGATCGTTCCCAATTCCTGATTTTTACCCTGACAACCTTTATGATTGCCGTCACGACCATCGCATACAGCAAAGCCCGCCTTATGCAGATTCGCCTCTGTATTATGAATATGCTGCTCCTTCTGGGGTATCAGATATGGATTGTCGTTGAATTTTTCAAACTGAAACAGGCGTTTACTTTCACAATTGCGTCGCTTTTCCCGTTTGCCTGCATCGTTCTTCTGCTATTGGCCGTAAGGTATATATGGCGTGACGAAGCCACTGCAATCGCTGCGGGGATATTGGTGAAGAACAAAAAGAAAGAAAAGTAATAACTATCTCACAATCAGGCGTTCGCCTATCCTGAGCACCTTCTTTGACGAGATGTTGTTCAGTTTGCAGATTGTGTTCACGGTGGTGCCGTATTTGCCGGCAATCTTGCCGAGCGTATCTCCCGACCTTACAGTGTGCAGGATTCTTCCCGATGCAGCCTTTGACTCTTCATCGGTCTGGCCGTAGTGGGAATAGATGCTGAAATAGTGCTTTTTGAGGGTGATTATCGAATCGCGGAGATTTCCCGTCTCAAAATCAATAAGCCTTGACGGATCGAAAGTCTGCCCAAGGTATCTTGTCTCGAAGTGGAGATGGGGTCCCGTGCTTCTGCCGGTGCT
>JABUTQ010000208.1 GCA_021443605.1 Bacteroidales bacterium
GACATCGACAAGGCGCTCAGAGAGCCTACAGATAAACGCATATTCGTGATTTCCAAGGCTTTCAGAGCCGGATACACCGTAGATCAGGTCCACGATCTCACCAAGATAGACAAGTGGTTTCTCGAGAAATTGATGAAGATTATGGAGACAAGCCGCGAGCTCGAGAAGTGGAGTATGAACAATATCCGTCTGGAAGATTTGCCGACAGACCTCATCCGCAAGGCGAAGGTGCAGGGCTTTTCAGACTTCCAGATTGCGCGTGCCATTCAATATGAAAAGAGAGGTGACATCGAAGAGGGGCAGATGGAGGTAAGGGAATACCGCAAAAAGCTCGGCATAGTCCCTTCCGTAAAACAGATAGACACCCTTGCTGCAGAGTATCCCGCCCAGACGAATTATCTTTACCTGACATATTCCGGAGATGCTCATGATATTGATTATCAAGATGATAAAAAATCGATTATCGTTCTTGGTTCGGGAGCTTACAGGATAGGCTCGTCTGTGGAATTTGACTGGTGTGGCGTGCAGGCACTCAACACCATCAGAAAGGAGGGGTACAGAAGCGTGATGATCAACTACAATCCGGAGACCGTATCCACCGACTACGATATCTGCGACCGCCTCTATTTCGACGAGTTGTCATTTGAAAGGGTGATGGATATCATAGAATTGGAAGCTCCTCACGGAGTAATCGTCTCTACCGGAGGCCAGATTCCCAACAATTTGGCAATGAGACTCGATGCTCTTGCCGTTCCTATCCTCGGTACGAGCGCAAAGAGCATCGACAATGCCGAAGACCGAGACAAGTTCTCCGCAATGCTCGACCGCATCGGTGTCGATCAGCCCGAATGGAGCGCCCTTACTTCGATGGACGACATCAACAAATTTGTGGAGAAGGTGGGCTTCCCGGTGCTTGTGAGACCGTCATATGTCCTTTCGGGTGCCGCGATGAACGTCTGCTCGAACCAGGAGGAGCTTGAAAGATTTTTGCAGCTTGCGGTTGGTGTGAGCCAGAAGCACCCTGTTGTGGTGAGCCAGTTCATCGAGCACGCCAAAGAGGTGGAAATGGATGCCGTCGCCAAGAACGGAGAAATCATTGCATACGCCATCAGCGAGCATATCGAGTTTGCGGGAGTCCATTCCGGTGATGCCACCATCCAATTCCCGCCGCAAAAGCTCTATGTGGAGACCGTCCGCCGCATCAAGCGCATCAGCCGCGAGATTGCCCGTGAACTGAATATCTCCGGGCCGTTCAATATCCAATATCTTGCAAGACAAAACGACATCAAAGTCATAGAGTGTAATCTGAGGGCAAGCCGCTCGTTCCCATTCGTCAGCAAAGTATTGAAAATCAATCTTATAGAATTGTCAACAAAGATTATGCTCGGCATTCCCGTGCAGAAGCCGGACAAGAATCTGTTCGATCTCGACTATGTGGGCATAAAGGCGAGCCAGTTTTCGTTCAACCGTCTCCAGAAGGCGGATCCCGTGCTCGGAGTGGATATGGCCAGCACCGGAGAGGTGGGGTGCATCGGCAGCGACACCTATTGTGCGATTCTCAAGGCGATGCTCTCGGTGGGATACAAGATTCCGGAAAAGAATATCCTCCTGTCAACAGGTACCCCGAAGCAAAAAGTGGATATGCTCTCCGCCGCCCGTCTGCTGCAATCGAAAGGATATAAGATTTATGCAACAGGAGGTACAAGCAAATTCCTGACAGACAACGGAGTAGAAAATATACAGGTGCATTGGCCCAGCGATCCCCAGCAGCCGCAGGCTCTCGAAATGCTCCATAACAAAGAGATAGATCTGGTGGTGAATATTCCCAAGAACCTCTCCGAGAGGGAGCTTTCAAACGGATACAAGATTCGCCGTGCCGCCATCGATTTGAATATACCTCTCATTACCAATGCCCGTCTTGCAAGTGCGTTCATAAATGCATTCTGCTCGATGACGCCGGATGATTTGGCAATCAAGTCGTGGTCTGAATACTAAAATTTATTTCATATCTTTGCAGTTTAACAAGATATAAATACGATGCAGTCACATATCAGGAACTTCTGTATTATAGCCCACATAGACCACGGCAAGAGCACTTTGGCAGACCGTCTGCTGGAGCTTACCAGCACCCTCAATGCCCGTGATATGGAAAATCAGGTGCTTGACGATATGGATCTTGAGAAGGAAAAGGGAATCACGATCAAGAGCCACGCCATTCAGATGAACTATGTCCGCGGAGGGGAGACCTATCGTCTCAACCTCATCGACACTCCGGGTCACGTCGATTTTTCATACGAGGTTTCCCGTTCCATCGCTTCTTGCGAAGGGGCGCTGCTTGTGGTTGATGCATCGCAAGGTGTTCAGGCTCAGACAATTTCAAATCTATATCTTGCCATAGACCACGAGCTGGAGATTATCCCCGTGCTCAACAAGATTGATATGGATTCTGCCCAGGTTGAGGTGGTGTCTGACCAGATTTGTGACCTGCTGGGGTGCAGTCCGGAGGAGATTTTCAAGGTTTCAGCCAGGACAGGCGAGGGGGTGGCTCCCATCTTGGATGCCATTGTGGATCGGATTCCCGCCCCTAAGGGCGACCCGAATGCTCCGCTGCAGGCCCTCATCTTCGATTCGGTTTTCAACCCTTTCCGCGGAGTAATCGCTTATTTCAAAGTGTTCAACGGCTCCATCAACAAAGGTGACAAGATAAAGTTTATCTCCACTGGGATGGAGTACGAAACCGAGGAGGTGGGAATCCTCAAGATGAAACTTATGCCCACGCAAGAGATTGGATGTGGGGATGTTGGATATATCATCACCGGTATAAAGAGTGCCGTTGAGGTGAAGGTGGGAGATACGATTACCCATCCGGG
>JABUTQ010000057.1 GCA_021443605.1 Bacteroidales bacterium
AATGGCCGTAAAAGGAACATTCGAACGACAAGCCAAGCGGAGACGCAGCCGCAGGCGGAAAAAGCACGGAACCGTCCGCGTACTGCAGTATGCATTCCGTTGGTGCGGTGAGATCCTTCGCCTACGGCTCAGGATGACAAAAACAAGTTTGGCATTTCACTCGCTTAATCGTACGTTAGGTCGCTACGCGCCCTCAAGTTACTCACGCTCGGAAATGCTCAAACAAGTTTGGCATTTCACTCGCTTAATCGTAACTTTGTCGCCTATGTATAAGATTCTGATAAGACCAATTTTGTTTCTGTTCAATCCGGAGGTGGCGCACAAAATTACCTTCGCGCTCCTCAAGATTGCCCGCTACATCCCCGGAATGACAACCCTCATCCGTTGGATTTATTCTCCCAATTCAAAAGGCCTGGAAAGAGAAGTTTTCGGCCTCAAATTCAAAAATCCTGTTGGAATTGCCGGCGGGCTTGACAAAAACGGAGAGTATTACAACGACCTGGCAAACTTCGGCTTCTCCTTTATTGAGATAGGCTCTCTCACCCCCAAGCCTCAAGATGGCAATCCAAAGCCGCGCTGCTTCAGGCTGGTCAAAGACAAAGCCATCATCAATCGTATGGGAATCAACAACAAAGGTGTCAAATATGCCGTTAACACCCTTAAAAACAGACAACGTAAGGTGATTGTGGCTGCGAATCTTTCAAAGAACGCCACCACCCCAAACGAGATTGCCTACAAGGATTTGGAGAAAAGTTTCTCCATCCTCTACGATTTCGTCGATATGTTCGTGATAAACGTATCTTGTCCTAACGTCAAGAATATCACTGCATTACAAAACATTACCAACTTGAGCGAAATCATAGACAGCCTGAACCAAATCAGAACATTCAACGATGAGTCGAGGCCGATATTGCTCAAGATTTCTCCGGATTTGACAATTGAACAACTTGACGAAATCCTTGAACTGGCAATGATTTCCGGCATAGACGGTATTGTGGCGACAAATACCACTACCACAAGGGTCGGCCTCACAACTTCACAACAGACCATAGACAAAATAGGGAACGGAGGAATGAGCGGAGCTCCCCTTTATGCCAAATCACTCGAATATGTTCGTCACATCCATCAAAAAACCGAAGGGCTTCTCCCGATCATTGCAGTCGGAGGAATAATGACTCCCGAACAAGCGTCGGAAATGCTCGGTGCAGGCGCCTCATTGATAGAGGTTTACAGTGGATTTATCTATAACGGTCCCGGTTTTGCAAAAAAAATAGTAAAGCATCTTCGCAAAGAGCTTCAAACAAGCGTGACAACCGAAAACTAATACATTTATGACAACAGCATCGATCTGCACAATTGGAGACGAAATCCTTATAGGACAAATAGTTGACACCAATTCTTCCTATATTTCCAAACGACTCAACGAGAGAGGTATCAAGGTGAGGTATATGATTTCCATCGGCGATGACCGAGACGAAATCATCGATAAACTTGGATTTTGCCTTAAAGAGACAGACATCGTGATTGTTACAGGTGGATTGGGCCCGACAAAAGACGACATCACAAAAGAAGCACTCGCGACACTCACTGGCGCAAATGGTTACAAAAGGTCTGAAGAACAATTCGAGATAATTTCCAAAATCCTGACTGCCAGAGGAATAGAACTTTCCGATATCAACCGTGCCCAGGCCGATGTTCCAGATTCTTGCGTTGTCATACCGAATAAGAACGGCACCGCTCCCATTATGGAATTCGATATACCTGCAGAGAGATACGGACATAAAGCCGTTCTATTTTCTCTTCCCGGAGTTCCATTCGAGGCAATCGGGGCTATGAACGATGTAATTGTCTCAATTACAAAGAGTTTTGCAACAGAAAATATTGTTCATCGTACGATTGTGACATTCGGAATCCCCGAATCGACTCTTGCAAAACAGATTGAAAGTTGGGAAGATGCCCTCCCAGAATATATGCACCTCGCCTATCTTCCGAATCCAACAATCGGAGTGAGACTGCGTATCTCCGTATATGGCGCAGAGAGTGGAGAAAAATTGGAAAGGCTTGAAACTGAAATTGATAAACTGAAGGATATTCTTGGAAATGCTATCTATGGAGAGGGAGAAGACACTCTTCAATCGATACTTTCCCGTCTGCTCCAAGGGCCGCCACAAGCATCATATCAGGAAACTCTCGCCGTGGCAGAATCTTGCACCGGAGGCCGCATATCCGAGTTGATTACCTCTGTTCCCGGATGTTCCGCATATTATAACGGCTCTGTTACGTCATATTCCAATAATGTGAAAATCAACGTATTGGGAGTACCAAGAGAGATTATAGAAAAACACGGTGCCGTGAGTCGAGAGTGTGTAGAAGCAATGGCAAAAGGAGTATCTAAATTGCTTGACAGCGACTATGCCGTGGCCACTTCCGGTATAGCCGGGCCGGGCGGAGGGAGCCCTGAGAAACCTGTCGGAACTTGCTGGATTGCTGCAGTACACCGTTCAAGAATGACAGACGAATTTGAAGTCGTTACAAAGCAGGTAAGATACAAATCCCAAAGGGATATCAACGTCCAGCGTTTTGCTGCTGATGCTCTCAATCTTTTAAGATTATTGATAAATCAGAAAATACTATGAGAAAATATTTGTTCATCTTGTTTAGTATGGTTATGATTTCATCCTGCACTAAAGCACAAAATTCTATGGCAGAGGCGATTGACAAACTTTGTGCCCCTCTTTTTCCTAATGGCGAACCAGGTGCAGCCGTGCTTGTGATGAAAGGGAACGATATCATTTTTGATAAAGGATATGGTATCGCTGATATTGAAACCAAGGCAAAGATTGACGGAAACACCTTTTTCAACGTGGC
>JABUTQ010000063.1 GCA_021443605.1 Bacteroidales bacterium
TCTCTCCAGATGCTCGCCCACGCAGTATCTCTCCCCTACCACGATATGATTACCGTATCGGCGACGGGACGCCCCTGGGATGCCCTTGACAGCACCTTAATTCACGGATATGCCAAAATTGGCGTACTCACAGACAAGACAAAGACGCCCGGTGCAATCGCCAAAAGGATGCTCGAATACGGCTACGACAATTATTCTATGATTGTGGGGGAGAATCTTGGAAACGAAACTTCTCAAAGAGTGGTGGAAACCGACCTTGAAACAGCTGCAAACACATCTTGGCAAACTCCCAATTGTGTCATTTTAAAACAATTACAACCAAGAAAAAAATATTTCGGCATTCCGGAGAATCTATTCACCCATCTCGACAACCGTGAAAAAATGATTACCAAGATGCCGATAAGGCTTCTGTCGCTTTCAATGCTCGATTTGCACAATCGGCATACCCTTTGGGACATAGGATTCTGCACAGGCTCGGTCTCGATAGAGGCAAAATTGCAATTCCCTCATATCAAGGTGATTGCATTTGAGCAAAGAGAAGAGTGCAAGGCGATTTTTGAGGAGAATGCACACAAATTCGGCACACCCGGCATCGAAACCATTATTGGAAATTTTCTTGAAATAGATACCGATTCGCTGCCAAAACCGGACGCTGTATTTATCGGCGGACACGGAGGGCATCTGAAAGAGATGCTGGCCAAAATAAGGGAAGATATATCTAAAGACGGAGTAATTGTCTTTAACTCAGTGAGTAAAGAAAGCCTTTCCGCCTTCAACGAAGGGGTTGCGGAAATAGGGATGTCCGTGGTGGAAAGCCACGAAATTGCACTCGACAGTTTCAACCCAATAACTATAGTCAAAGCAAAATGAAACACTTGACAATCACCATAAACGAAGCCGGACAACGGATATGCTCCATCCTGGAACGGGAGCTCGGGGATGTTGTCACAACAGACCTTGAAGGGTTTAAAACCATTGATTTGGAACAGTTCGACAGCCTTATCTTTATCGGGGCACTCGGAATTTGTGTCAGAAAGATTGCCCCGCTGCTGAAAAACAAATATGTAGATCCTGCTGTTGTTTGTGTCGATACGCTGGGAAATTACGCCATTTCCGTCTCGTCAGGACACATCGGAGGAGCTAACGAACTTACTTCAAGGATTGCAAATATTATTGGAGCAGAGGCAGTTATCACTACCCAAAGCGATAATGCGGGGCTGTGGGCCCTCGACACCATTGGTAAAAAATTCGGATGGCGGACAGAGACTTGCGGCTGCACGATGAATCAGGCGATTTTTTCGCTTGTAAATGGAGAAGAGATTGCCTTGATACTGGACATCAAAGACCGCGGGACTGCCTATCTGGAGAAGACTATCCCTTCTAATGTTCACGTTTGCAAGGCTATAGACGACATCAAAATAAAACAGGCAGCTCTTGTGATAGCAGTTACTCCGTTTGTCTATGATTTTGGGATTCCGACATTGTATTATCGACCTAAAGTCCTGACTCTCGGGTATGGATGCAAGAAAGATTATCAGTCCGACAGCGTTGCAGAGATTATTTCAGAAAAACTCAAACAACTGAATATCAGTTCATTATCCATTTCAAAGGTAGCGACTATAGAATTGAAGAAAGATGAGCCGACATTATCTCTCGTTTGCGACTCTTTCGGGGCTGCAAAAGAAATATATCGCGTGGAGGATTTGTCGGAGATAGATGTACCGAATCCATCTGAGAAGGTCCACGACACGGTGGGGCTTTGGGGAGTTGCAGAGAGTTGCGCAATAAAAGGATCCAGCTTCGGTACAATTGTGGTGGAGAAGCAAAAATGCGGGGAATTTACTTTTGCAGTGGCACTTGAGCGCGAGGCGACACGAGCCGGACACATCGAAATTGTGGGTGCGGGGCCTGGGGATCCCGAATTGGTGTCAGTGAGGGGAAAGCACTTCTTGGAGAATGCAGACCTTATCCTCTATGCGGGTAGCCTGGTGCCGGTGGAGCTGACGCAATATGCCAAAAGCGGATGTGTTGTGAGAAGTTCTGCGGCAATGAATCTTGAAGAGCAGTTTGCACTGATGAAGGAGTTTTACGACCGTGGCCTTTTGGTGGTGCGGCTCCATACCGGCGACCCGTGCATCTATGGTGCGATTCAGGAGCAGATGGCATTTTTCGACAAATATGGGATGAGCTATCATATCACTCCGGGAATCTCCTCGTTTTTGGCGGCTGCCGCCGAATTGAAATCGCAATTCACTATCCCTGAGGAAGTTCAGACAATCATCCTCACTCGCGGAGAGGGGAAGACACCGGTGCCGGAGCGCGAAAAGCTGCACAATCTCGCAAAATCTCAAAGCACGATGTGTATCTTCCTCAGTGCCGCGATTGTGGATAAGGTGCAGGAAGAATTGTTGTGCTGCTATCCCCCCGAGACTCCTGTCGCAGCCTGCTACAAGCTCACTTGGAAGGAGCAGAGAATTTTTAGGGGAGAACTGAAAGATTTGGCATCAATAGTGAAAGGCAACAATCTCACTCTCACCACTTTGATTGTGGTAGGAAAGGCCATCGACAACCGAAAGGGGCTCTCCTGCCTGTACGATCGTAATTTTCACCACCTATTCCGATAATGGACAGCAAGCCGATATTGATATTTGGTGGGACTACCGAAGGGCGCAGGGCCGTATCTGTAGTGCAGGAGGCCGGAAAACGCTATTTCTACTCCACGCTCACCCCTTTGCAGGAAATTGTATGCGACAATGGGGTACGGCTTGTCGGCAATATGGACGAAGATGATATGCGTCAGTTCTGTACCGACAATGATGTCGGACTGATAATCGATGC
>JABUTQ010000410.1 GCA_021443605.1 Bacteroidales bacterium
ATCATAGTGTTGAATCCAAGGTCAGCGACATCTGTGCCAATTTTGTCTGAATAGATAAGCTCTGTGTTTCTGAAAGTTACGGGCTTAACACCGAACAAGTTCTCGATTGTCTTGGCATGGAGTTTTACCTGACTCTTGAACTCTGCTGTATCTGCCAGGGATGCAAGTGTGTGGGCGTAAGTCTCGGCAAGAAACTCTACGCAACCAGTCTTTGCAAGCGACTTGAAACTTTCGATTACCTCGGGGGCGTATTTGGCTGCCTGCTCAAGGAACACTCCTGAAATGGAATATGCCACCTTGAACTTCTTGCCATTCTTCTTAATCAAATCTTCGATGAGGGCATTGGCGGGCAGATAGCATCTGTCGGCAACCCTTCTCAAGATTGTTCTGTTGGCGAATTCGTCAAAATATGCGCCACTTCCTCCGATATCGAAGAAGCGGAACTGCCTCAGTCTGTCAGGCTGATGTACCTGAAAATATAAACAAATGCTCTTAGAACCCATAATTATTGAAATTTATTAATTGCCAATTGATAAACGTTTTTGATTTTAGCAGCTGCGTTGTCCCACTTGAGGGTATTGACCTCGTCATATCCCTTTTCTCCGGCCACTTTTGCGATTGCCGGATATTCGATAAGGGCATAAATTGCATCTGCAAGTGCATCGATATCCCAGAAGTCAACCTTGATTGCATAGCTGAGCACCTCAGCCACACCAGACTGCTTTGAGATGATTGTAGGTACGTTCGACTGCATCGCCTCAAGTGGCGATATGCCGAAAGGCTCTGAAACTGAAGGCATTACATATACGTCAGACATTTCGAACATCTTCTGTACGTCTTTACCCCTCAAAAATCCCGTGAAGTGGAACTTGTCTGCGATGCCGAGCTGTGCTACACGGCGGACAGACCTGTTGAACAAATCTCCGCTGCCGGCCATCACGAAACGGACGTTGCTGCATTTCTGAAGCACCTTGTATGCTGCCTCTATGAAATACTCAGGCCCTTTCTGGAAGGTGATGCGGCCGAGGAAAGTGACAATCTTGTCGCTCAGATTGCGCTGTGTGTCAAGGCTTTCCCTTGTTGAGAAATCAACAGCATTGTGCACAGTGATTACCTTGGACGGGTCGATGCCGTATTTGTTTATCACGATGTTTCTGGTGAGGTCGCTCACGGTGATAACTTCATCGGCTGCAATCATACCCATCTGCTCGAGACGGAATACTTCGGGATCGACATTGTCACCGCTTCGGTCGAAAGATGTGGCGTGCACGTGGATTACCAGTGGCTTGCCGCTGATTTTCTTTGCAGCCATTCCGGCAAGATATGTGAGCCAGTCGTGGGCGTGAATCACGTCGAAAGTGTTCTGTGCGGCAATCGCTCCACCTACTACGGCATATCTTGCAACCTCTTCCATAAGGTTGGTGCCGTATTTTCCGGAGAATTTATATTTAGTGCCGAAGTGAATCTTGAATTCCTCTGCCTGGAAATTTTGCTCCCTTTCGGCAAGCTCCTTGAACTCGACGGGGTCGATATAGGGTTTCATATTCGTTCCAACCCTTACGAAATCCACCTTGCCGAGATATTCTTTAATGTCGCCATAAACCTCAGTGACTTCCACATCGCTGGCATTCAGAATCTTGACAGCGCTTTCGTCTTCATCGCCGGAGGCAGAGGGCATTACGAACAACACATCCACGTCGTTGTGGGCGAGCCCTTTTGTCATTCCATAACAGGCGGTGCCCAGACCACCTGCAATATGTGGGGGAAACTCCCATCCGAACATCAATACTCTCATTATTTGCCCTCCTTAAGGTATTTGATAAGATATTTTATATTGTAGATGGCAGAAATGCTTGTGGATGAACTGATTGCACCGTGTGGATTGTGAGGGGGGTCTCCATCGTAGATCTCTGCCAGTGTGCCAACTCCGTGGCTTGTCATATCTTCTTCAAACCAAGGAATCATCTGAATGGCTTCGTCCAAGAACGCCTTGCCGTAAAGTTTTGTCATTGCAGCGGCATAAATGGCCAACAGCCAAGCCCTTGTACAGCCATTGTGGGAAGCGGTATCCCTTTGCTCCTGGTTTCCTTCATATATGCCTCTGTAAAGAGGATTCTTGGGTGAAAGGGTTCTGATTCCCTTGGTGGTGAGGAGCTCTCTCTTTACTGCCTTGAGTACCTTTGCCTGTGCTTCCTCGTCAATGGGGCTGAACTCCAATCCGCAGGCATACAGCTGGTTTGGCCTTGTAAATACGTTCTGCCCCTCGTATCCTACGTAGTCTGCAAGGTGCTGACGGGCCTCAACCCAGAACATATCATAGAAGACGGCCTTGATTTTAGCGGCAATCTGTGAATAAGTCTCCTTCTGATTTTTATTCGACTCCATCTTGGCGGCAAACATCAGAGCATTGTACCAAAGCGCGTTGGTTTCAACCTGATATCCCGCACGCTCGTTGATTGGACGGCCGTCGATGTAAGTGTTCATCCACGAAAGGGCCGTTCCCGGCATCGATGCCCAAAGCAGACCATTGTCGTGCATCTGAACCTCAGGCCTTCCTGTCATATAGCTCTTCAAAATCTCTTTGAGAATCTTGCCCCAACGGTTCCATGCGCCTTTTGCATCCCCCGTAAAGTCAATGTATTCCTGCATTGCAACTGCAAGTCTGAGAGGTGCATCTACCTGAATGGTAGTGGTGTAGAGGTCTTCTTTCCATTTTCCGAGAATATCGTCTATAATCTTCTGGAAAGATTTAACGTCTCCGTTGCGATACAAAGTGAGGCCGGATGCGGTGATGAAAGTGTCACGAAGCTGACCTACTCCAAGCCA
>JABUTQ010000039.1 GCA_021443605.1 Bacteroidales bacterium
TCAAAATCCTCTACGCTGTTTCGAAGGGCATTGAACTCAAACGGGACATCCGTGGATTGGAAGACGAGTTTACCCACTTTGAGATAGCTGCACCCGGTGTGGTGGCCGTTTTCCTGCGGGCGGACATACGGAAAATATTGCGCAGTGGCGGTGCTCCTGTAAAGGCCGTATCGGGCGGAGATGAATCTGTCCTGATAGTTTTCGTGCGACCCCCTTGCAAAATATTCGATATTCTCGTCAGTGGCGGGAACTCTCATCCTCAAACCGATACGGGGAATCTCCACCGGCTTGTCGGTTTTCACTGAATTGAATTTTCCCGTAACTCCCAGTACTCCTGATGGATACAAACTATAGTCCACATCAAGGGAATTGGCATCATCTATCGGGTAATGTACCGTCACAACTGCCACGTCCCCTTTGACCAATACCTGATAAGTACTCTTTTCGGGGTGTTTGCCGGCCTCTTTCCATATCTGTGTGCGGGAGGGGAATCCGTTGCCGTAGTCGTTGTCGGTGGGGCCGCGCCAATAGTTGGGACGGAGGCCGAAACCATCTGCAAAAATTTCACGACCATCTTTCTTGTAAGATACCACGACACCATCCCGCAATTCGAAGAAGAAATGCTTTCCGCTGACGGTGACGCCATTTGCCGTCTCATTTAATTTCAGGACATCCTTTCCGGCATCAGCAACAAACTCTGTGTCAGCATTTTGAAATATAATCTGGCCGTATGCGTCAAAGTTGTCTCCATAGGCGTCTATGTCCATATAATACATCCATCCGCTCTGGATTTTGGGCTTTTTCACCTCTATCGTCCTGCTGCTCTGCGGAGCTGCAGTCACCTCATACATTATTGAAGAAACAAGCTTCACTTTGCCATCCGCAGGGAATGCCTGATACACCTTCACTGCCACTTTACATCCTTCCAAACGCTTGAAATAGTGCCTGTTGAACACTTCTACCTGCCAGTTTTGGTCGGTTTCTCCGACAAGTGAGAAATCCATATTCTGATATACATATTTCACCTCAAGCCCCCCCGGATGGACAAGGCGGTCCGGATTCACGAGACCATTGCAGAGGAAGTTGGCATCGCTCGGAGCGTTCACTCCGTAATCGCCTCCGTATGCCCAAAAATGAACGCCCTGTGCAGTTTTGGCATCCAGTCCCTGATCTACCCAGTCCCAGATGAATCCTCCCTGAAGATGGGGATATTTATAGATAGATTCCCATTGTAGATCAAGCGAGCCGTTTGAATTGCCCATCGCGTGGGAATACTCCGAAGGGACTATCGGCATACGCCACTGTGCATCGCCCTGCTTCTTAAACCACGCTGCATCAGGATATTGGCACACATACATATCGGTATTCCACTCCTTCTCCGCCCTCTCATAGCAGACGGGACGATTCATACCGTCCTTTTCAAGGGCTTTGAGCTCTTCGTAGCAGCGGTAGAAATTGTAGCCGTTGCCGGCCTCGTTGCCGAGCGAGAGAATCGTCATACAGGGATAGTTGCGGAGCCTCTTGTACATATTGATGATGCGGTAGCGGTGATTGTCATACCACTGCGGCTGGTTGCCGAGAGTGCGGTCGAGACGGTATCCGATTCCGTGCGACTCGATGTTTGCATCGGAATAGACATAGAAGCCAAACTTGTCGCATAGCTCGTAAAATTCGCGCTGCTGAGGATAGTGGCTTGTGCGTATCGCATTGATATTGAGAGATTTCATCAACTTCAAATCTTTGATGAGAAGCTCTCTGTCAACATAATGCCCAGTATATGGGCTATGCTCGTGATAGTTTACCCCTTTAAATTTGACAGGCTGTCCGTTCACGAGAAGGACGGGATATTCGCGTCCGTCTTTGG
Source organism: Bacteroidales bacterium (assembly GCA_021443605.1). GTDB lineage: Bacteria > Bacteroidota > Bacteroidia > Bacteroidales > UBA932 > Equibacterium. Next base: position 1,865 of record JABUTQ010000039.1, read on the forward strand.
TTACTTTTGAAAATTCAAAGCGGCGGAATCCGACGTCAAATGTAGCCCACTCATCGCCAACTTTCATTACAAGTGTGTATAAATCAGGCTTTTCCGCACTCCAAGGGAGGACATTGGGGATAGTGGCTGATAACGAAAGTGTTTTGTCTAAAGTCTGCTCAGGGAACGAAGCCACGGCCTTTCCATTTGCAGAGAGAAGTTCGGCGCTGAATTTTACCGGAATCCTGCTTGTAAGGTCGAGACGAAACTCCCCTGTCTTTAAATCGGATGCAAGTGTAGAAACCACATTGAAATCGAATCCGTAATCCTTCTTCTCTGTCGAGAGATAGACGTCACGCTCGATTCCGGAGATGCGCCAAAAATCCATACATTCGAGATAAGAGCCTGTACTCCAGCGATATACTTTCAAAGCAAGCTCATTCTTGCCCGGTTTTAGATATTTGGTGACATTGAACCTTACGGCATCTTTGGCATCTTCGTTATATCCGATGAACTCTCCGTTGAGATAATAATACGCACCACCCTTCACTCCGGCAAAGTTGAGAAAAATCTCACGGCCGGCCCATTGCTCGGGGAGAGTGAATGTGTGCTTATACACACCAAGGGGAGTCTCATCGGGGAGCACCGGCGGGGTAACATTCCAGACCGGTGGAAATTCGTATGGCTGGTTTACATAGATAGGCACACCGAAGCCTTGCACCTCCCAGTTTCCGGGGACTTTTATGGTATCCCAGCTATTAATTTCGGTCCAAAACTTTTCGGGACATGCACGGCTGTCATCGAAATATTTAAAATCCCATATCCCATTAAGACACAAATAGTTGTCAAAAGACTTAATGTCAGATGACATGGCAGCCTCCCGCGTGGGCGAGAAGACAATTTCGGTGCGGGCAGTCTCTCCGCCCAGCGAATAAACGTCAAGATTGCGCCAGAAAGGGAGCTCTTCCGCATTGACAC
>JABUTQ010000237.1 GCA_021443605.1 Bacteroidales bacterium
TATTTCGGTTGGGCAAGGCAAGATCGCAAGGATCGGCCGAGAGTATCCATCGGGGCAAAACTTGTGGCCAATCTGCTCCACGCAGCCGGTTGCGACAGAGTTATGACCGCTGACCTGCACGCAGACCAAATCCAGGGATTCTTCGATTTTCCGGTGGATCACATTTATGCAAGCTCCATTTTCTTACCATATCTCCGCGATTTGAAACTTTCAGATATGTCCATTGCTTCTCCGGATATGGGTGGAGCAAAGAGGGCTAATGCCTATTCGAGAATACTCGGCCTGCCGATGATTATCTGCCATAAATCTCGCGAAAGGGCAAACGTGGTAGGTTCGATGACAGCAATCGGAGACGTGGAAGGCAGAAATGTAATCATTGTTGACGATATGGTCGATACCGCCGGTACCATCACAAAATGCGCCGATATGTTGATGGAGAAGGGAGCGAAGAGTGTTCGTGCAGTGTGCACCCACCCTGTCTTGTCCGGCAACGCATACGAAAGGATTGCAAAGAGCGCAATTCAGGAATTCATAGTGACAGACACTATTCCTCTCAGGGAGGATGCCGATAAATCAAAATTCACAGTCCTCTCTGTATCTGATATTTTCGCTGAAATCATAGAGAAAGTCTATGACAACAAGCCCATCAGCGACTCTTTCGTTTTTTAACTGAATAATTTAACGGAGGGGCCTCGCAACAAAGACCTCTCCCAATTTTTACTGATATGATACTCGAAGAAAGCATCCCCATTGAATCTGTCCACACCCTTCTCACGAACAAGATAAAGACCTTTTTCAAACAAGCCGGAATGAGCAAGGCCGTTGTTGGTCTGTCTGGAGGAATTGATTCGGCAGTCGTTGCCACCCTTGCTGTCGATGCTTTGGGAAAAAGGAATGTGCACGGGATCCTTATGCCATCGGAATTCTCCACATTTCACTCAGTTTCCGATTCGGTGGAGCTCGCAGCGAATCTGGGCATCAAACACAGTGTCGTCAGCATCGAAAACATATATTCAAGGTTTATGATAGAGCTTAAGGAGTTCTTTGAGTTGGGAAAATGGCACGTTGCACAGGAAAACCTGCAGGCTCGCATACGCGGTACAATATTGATGGCTTATGCCAACAAATTCAACGCGCTTGTTCTGAATACTTCCAATAAAAGCGAGCTCTCCACCGGCTACGGAACACTCTACGGCGACCTTGCCGGAGCGGCTATGGTCATCGCCGATTTGTACAAGCTCCAGGTGTATGAACTGGCAGGATACATCAACTCCAAATCTGTAAGAATTCCCAAGAACATAATCACCAAGGCCCCTTCTGCAGAGCTCCGTCCGGGGCAGGTAGACAGCGATTCTCTCCCCGAATACAAGATACTCGACCCTGTGCTCCACGCCCTCAACGACGAGCATAAGAGCGCAGAGGAGCTGATATCGGCAGGATACAACAAAACCCTGATAGACAGGATTATAAAGCTCCGCAAAGGAGCTGCTTTCAAGGGATTGCAAGTGCCGCCGGTAATGACGGTGTGCGGCACGCCGCTCGTTCCCGAATACAAATGCATCTGATAGTCCTAACTCATGAAACTCTTTCTCCTGTCAGTCTTAATAGTCGGGCTTTGCGTTTTCGGAATGTGTTTCAACATAATTTTCCGAAAAGACGGAAAATTTCCCGATGGTGAAATTTCCCACAGCAAGGAGTTGCGCAAGCGCGGAATCATCTGCGCGAAGGAGGAAGAGCTCCGAATTTGGGGCAAAAAGAACAAAAAAGGCAACCCCACTTGCGAAGACTTGGGATGCAAAGAGTGCGCCGGTTGCAATAAGCTATAATTTTCGTAAAATTCATCTTTTTTTTGCATAAAAAAGATTATTAGCATTTTACAATTTATTATCTTTGCAGTTAAAGATAAAATTTCGTTTTATGCCTTATCTGCAATTTAACAAATCATCTCTGGTAAATCTGGAGTATTCGCTCAGCCGGGAGATCATAATCACCAACCGGACGGGAGCATACGCAAACACTACTTTGGTAGGGTGCAACACTCGAAAGTACCATTGCCTCCTTGCTGTCCCTATCGAGCAGATGAATTGGCGCAGGCACGCACTGCTGTCGTCTCTGGACGAAACTCTCATCCAAAACGGCAAGTCATTCAATTTGGGAATCCACTGCTATGGTGACGTATTTGAGCCGAGAGGACACAAATACATCGTTGATTACCAAAATGACCCTGTACCTACTATCATATTCAACGTTGGTGGCATCAAATTCCAAAAATCAATCCTGATGGTTCAGGATGAAGACAGGGTAATGATAGCATACACCCTTCTCGATGCCCATTCCGAGACTACTCTCAGACTGAAACCTTTCCTTTCGTTCAGGAGCGTCCATTCTCTGACAAAATGCAATATCGAAGCGGACACCCACTACATCGACATTGAGAACGGAAAGGCTTTCAAATTGTACAAAGAGCTCCCCTACCTCAATATGCAGCTCAATAAAAAAGCCGAATATGTGGCTTGTCCCGATTGGTATTTCGGAATCACTTATCCGGTAGAGATGCGCCGTGGATTCGATTGCACGGAAGACCTCTTCGTCCCGGGCTATTTTGAGATGCCAATCAAGAAAGGAGAAACAATCATCTTCTCCGCATCCACAAAAGCCTTCGCCCCTCAGGGATTCAAAAAGACTTTTGCAAAGGAGATGCGCAGTTTCGGAGAAAATTCTGATTTCGACTCAACACTGAACAATGCCGCAGAGCGTCTGTTCTTCCAAAGGAGCGGCAGGTTGGAAATCTGCAC
>JABUTQ010000009.1 GCA_021443605.1 Bacteroidales bacterium
CTTATGAGGATATCCGTGTAGTCTATTTTCTCCGATATGGATTTCACCCTATTTCCATCACCCCCTTCAAGGAGAAAATCTATTGTGGCAAGCTTGTAAAGACGGTTGTTTTCGATAGGTTTTCCGGCCACGTTGCATTTTTTCAACTTGCCGTTGTCTATCACAATCTCAACATTGCTTAGAGCCTCAACCCTGTTCTTCTCTGCCCATTTTTCAATCATCCCGCGCAGTTTGGAACCTTTTACTGTAGCCACCACAATGCGGTTTTCAAAAGGGAAGATTGAGAAAATGTCATAGACACGAACATCGCCCTTGGGCATATCAGTGCGGATGCCACCAAAGTTGGTAAGGCCGATATCTATCTTCTGGCCGGTCTTCTGCTCTGCTGTCTCACGGATGACGTCGGCTGCAAAGTTGGAGAGGCCGCTTTCGGGGAATCCCTTGGATGCCAAATGGTCCGAATAACCGATAATCTCCAGCATCGGCCCCATAACGTCTGAATAGCTTTCGATCAGATTTACGGCGGCGAGGTTTTTCCCGTGGTCGTAGGTAGAATCAATCTCGTGATATTCCCAAGAATAGCCCTGTACGCCCTTCCCTGTTGAACAAGAGACAATTACGAGCACGGATACAAAGAGAAACAATATCTTTTTCATCAGTTCTTATATTTAATCCATTTATAAAGATCTTTGAAAGTTGCCTTCTTTCCGTATGTCAGAATTCCCACTTTGTAAATCTTGCCGGAGAGATATGTCATACCGATGAAAGTGAGGAATAACAAGACGATGGATGTTAGCAACTGCCAGGCCGGAACGGTACCAAACGGCACTCGCGCCAGCATCACCATCGGGGAGGTGAACGGAATTATGGACGCCCACACCGACAAGCTGCTTGAAGGATATTGAAAAGTGTTCAGCATTATGAACAGACCGATAATCAGAGGAATCGTGACGGGGAGCGAAAGTTGCTGAGTGTCAGCCTCATTATCAACGGCACTGCCCACCGCTGCAAACATCGAGGCATAGAGAAGATACCCGAGCAGGAAGTAGATGAGGAAGCACCCTATCACATACGGGAAATTGATATTGCCCAACTGACCGAACAATTCGGAAATGGCAGAATCATTGCCTGCAGATGAAGCAGCCTCCACGATTGCTGTCACATCGGGAGCCCCTTCCGTATCGACACCCATGCCGGCTATCTGGCTTGTAGCCGTGGTGGCCGAAACAAGTTTGTCTCCAAGCATGCCACCTGCCACACTGACAATCCCCACCGTGAGGAGAATCCAGATGGCAAATTGGGTGAGAGCAACAAGCGCCACACCGACAATCTTGCCAAGCATAAGCTCAAAAGGCGTTACAGATGAGACGATTACCTCAACAATACGATTAGTTTTCTCTTCTATCACACCACGCATCACCATATTGCCGAAGAGGAAAACGAATATGTAGATCATAAAGCTCAGGAAATAAGCCAGAGCCATATATATTTCAACGGAATCTTCTTTTTCTGTGCCGTCGTCAGACATTGTTATGGCATTTACCGAGACTTTCGTCTTGACGTCATTAAGAATCTTGTCAAGATTTTCGATATTGTAACTTGCAAGTTTGCGGTCACGGACCGCTTTCTCGACATTGGAAGCAACATCCTTCTTGACCTCTACGTTCAGCGGCTCCTTGGAATATGCAGACACCGAAACGTTGCCGGTTTCGTCAAATTGTGAAACTGTGACCAGAGCATAAAAGCCGTGCTGAGAGAACACGCTCTTCTCCTGTTCGATATCCGTATCAGAATTGAGGAACGAATATTCAATCCTGTCGGTATTCTCAAAATACTTCTGCATCACGCCACTTTTGTCCACAATCTGGATATTCTCGACGCCGTCGCTTCCCGCCATTGAGATTGCCACTGGGACAATGATGAGCGCCGCCATAAAAATTGGGGTGAGAATCGTGGTTAGAATGAATGATTTCTTCTTGACACGAATGGAGTACTCGCGGCTTATTATCAGTCCTATCTTATTGAGTTTCATAGTATTATTCGCTTACAAGTTTAATAAATATATCGTTCATCCTTGATACGAGCTTGGTGAAAGAGACAATCTCGGCTCCATCAGCCATCAGACGGGTGAGCACGGCGTTGTTGGTCTCGCCGCTCCCGAGTTCAATAATCTCTTTTGTCTGCTCACCATTTTTGCGATAGACAACCTCCACCTTTTGCGAGCCATACTGTTCGCGAATCGCATCGGTGCCCCCCGTAACAACGAGTTTCGACTTGTTTATGAGGGCGATGTTGTCGCACAGCTCCTCAACGGACTCCATATTGTGGGTTGAGAGGATTATGGTCGTCCCTTCATCCCTCAGACGGAGAATCTCGTTTCTGATAACCTGCGTGTTGACAGGATCGAATCCCGAGAACGGCTCGTCGAGGATAAGCAAATCGGGCTTGTGAATCACCGTGGTGATGAACTGAATCTTCTGGGCCATACCTTTGGAGAGCTCTTCGAGTTTCTTGTCCCACCAAGAGCGGATATCGAACTTGATGAACCATTTTTTAAGCTCGGCAGTCGCTTCCTGTTTTGTAAGCCCCTTCAACTGAGCAAGATAGAGGCACTGCTCTCCAACTTTCATTTTTTTGTAAAGCCCTCTTTCCTCCGGCAGATAGCCGATTCTGCGCACAACGTCTTCGTTCATCGGGGTGCCTTGGTAGAAAACGGTGCCGTCTGTGGGGATTGTGATGCGGTTGATGATACGAATCATCGTGGTCTTGCCGGCTCCGTT
>JABUTQ010000287.1 GCA_021443605.1 Bacteroidales bacterium
CACGCTCAGAATGACGAGGAGTTCAGGGAGATTCTTCGCTCACGCTCAGAATGACGAGGCAAGGCAAGCGATTAAGATGATGCGGCGCGGCTCTTGTTGACGAGGACAACTCCGGCAACAACGGCAACGGCTGCGGCTACTTTCAAGACAGTGAGGCGGTCCATCCCAAGATAAATACTTATCATAGAAGCTATTATCGGCTGGAGATACGAGTAGAGGCTGACTGCCGTAGGGCGAATGTATTTTTGCCCGAGGGGGATAAGATAATACGCTATCACCGTCGAGAATATTATCAAGAACAACAATTCATAGAGATATCTGCCGGTAACAACGGAATAGTCGGCTGCAAGGAGCTCGGAGCAAGAGAATGGAAAGCTCACCGCCAACGAGAACAGGAACATCCACTTCATAAACGTCACTACGCTATATTTTTTAATCAGCGGACGAAAAATTCCCAAATACAGAGCAAACGAACCGGCATTCAATAGTCCCAAAAGGACTCCCCAGACACTTGTGGTGGCTGCCCCTCCGCTATGTGAACTGCTGAGAATCAGCACTGTAATGCCGATAAAACTTATCGCCACGCCGCCTGCCTTTTTCCAAGTAATCGGCTCTTTTACCACGATTGCCGCAGTAAACATCGTGAAAATCGGAGAGAGGACGGAGAGGATTGCCCAATCCAGCGGTGTCACCATCCTGATTCCGAAAAGGAATGAGACCTGTGTAAGAAAAAGCCCCAACATCGATGCCACGAATATCTTTGGAAAATCTTTGGCATCCACCTTCTCTCTCGGGGTGAACATACTGATTATCCAAAACAGAACTGACGCTCCGAGAGCCCTGAATGTAAATAGTGCCAGCGGAGAAAAAATCCCAGACTGCGTCAAGTTCTTGCAAACCACTATGTTAAGACCAAAGATAAGATAAGCCGTAAAGCAAGCCACGTGACCTATCCACCCCTTCGAGTTCCCGTTTGGCACACCTGTCACACCTTTTGATAAACTCTCTGCCATATCAGAACAATTTCTTGGCTATGCTGATAATGTTATCTGCCTTGCCCATAGGATAATAATGGAGAATCGGCACACCGGCTGCAATCAGTTCCTCGCTTTGGGCAATTGCCCACTCGGCTCCAATCTGTCTTACCGCCTGAGAGTTATCCTTATGTGCAAGCACCTCTTTTTCAAGCTCTTCCGGAATATGGCATCCGAAGAACTTGGGAAGTACGGTAAGATGATTCACAGTGGAAAGAGGCTTGATTCCCGGTATGATAGGAACAGATATTCCGGCCTCTCTGCAGCGCCTTACAAAATCGAAGAAAAACTTATTTTCGTAAAACAGCTGGGTAACAATATATTGCGCACCTGCATCCACCTTTGCCTTGAGGTTTTCGATATCCTTTTCCGCACTCTCTGCATCGAGATGAGTCTCCGGATACCCCGCCACGCCGATAGAGAAATTGAAACGGTGGTCGCTCTGAAAATCGACATATTTGCCGCGGTTGAGATTTGCAATCTGACGCACCACATCCACTGCGTATGCATAGCCGTTTTCCACGGGGACAAACGAGTTTTCCGTACGGAGTTTGTCTCCACGGAGGGCGAGCACATTGTCAAGGCCGAGATAGCTGAAGTCAATCAACTGGTCTTCAATATCATACTTCGAGTTGCCGGCACAAATGAGGTGAGGCACCACGGTGATGTCATACTTTTTCTGAATTGCAGATGATATACCGACCGTTCCGGGACGCTGATGCACTTTGTGGTACTGCACACTGCCGTCGGACAAAGTGACAGGCAAGGTACTCTCGCGGTGGCAGGTAATGTTGATATATGCCGGATTGAACTCTATCAGGCTATCCACACACTCCGTAACTTTCTCAAAACCATCGCCTTTTAGCGGCGGGAGCATCTCAAAGGCAAAGCGGGATTTCCCCTGCTTCATCGCCTCGGAAATCAATTCTGGTACACTTTTCATAAATTCTTGGGAATCAATCTCTTAATTTCTTCTATGTTCATCTTTCTGCGAGCGGCATAGTCACTCAGCTGATCGTCCGATACCTTACCTACATTAAAAAATTCCCCTTGGGAAATAATAATTCCACAAATGGACTCTCCGGGGACAATCATATAGTTCTCGGTGAGGTGCATATCGGTAACTTCCTCTGCGTCAAGAAGCCGGAACACATCTTTCTTGAGCGAATGGTCGGGGCATGTGGGATATCCGAAAGCGGCTCTGCATCCCCCTTTTGGAGAAGGAAAAAGGGCACCGGCAAACGCCTCGGCAAGTCTGTCGGCAAGGAGTTTAGCCATAATCGCCTCATATTCATCGCCTTTCTGCCTGCACTCTGCAATAAAATTGTCTGTTCCCACTCCGGAAGTGAGGGCAAACAGAGTGACATCCTCTCCTGCTTCGCTCACAAAATCAGCAAGGGACACGTTCGCTGCCCCGGCAGTCTGATTTCTGAGCATGGCGAGAGAGGTTGAATCTCCATTACCAAGATCCAGGACTATATCATCTCCACGGCCGTATGCGTGATATACGCCCACAACAGCCTGTAAATTTGTATATTGTTTCAGCTTGGCAAGCATTGCCACAGCATCCTTGTGGAGAGATTCTTTTTGTGCATCTGCCTTCTGCACCTGCCAGGCAGCATAAAACATATCCCAATCGATATAATTTATGACATCCTCCAAAGGATAATTTTTATAACTCTTTATGATAGGACTATGCGGAGCAACGGCCTCACGAACATCCTTTTTCTTT
>JABUTQ010000012.1 GCA_021443605.1 Bacteroidales bacterium
GGCACCCGTATGATTATGGCAGAGGCTAAAATTGAGGATTATGAGCTGGCCAAGAGCTTGTTGCTCAAATACGGCTCTGTCCGCAAGGCAGTTGATTCATATCTCGAAAAAGGGGAATAGATGTTCAGGCAGACATACTCTTCATCGCTTTTGGAAGATGCCGTGGACAGTTTTGCATCCCTCCCGGGAATTGGTCGCAAAACTGCCCTGAGGCTTGCCCTGCATATCCTTCAGGAGCCGGAAGCGAATGTCGAGAAGTTTGCCTCTTCACTTTTAAACTTCCGTACACAGGTGCAATATTGCCCCCAATGCGGAATCATTACCGATGATGGCGAGTGTCCTATCTGCAACGACCGCAAGCGGGACAGAAGCATAGTTTGTGTCGTGGAGAGTTTTCGCGATGTCCTCAGTATAGAGAATACGGGCTCGTATCATGGTCTGTATCACATACTTGGGGGGATTATCTCTCCTCTGGACGGAGTCGGCCCCGGGGATCTGCGTATCGCATCCCTTTTGCAGCGTTGTACAGATGGGGAGATTCGTGAGGTGGTGTTGGCCCTCAGTACAGGCATGGAGGGGGAGACTACATCGTTCTATCTCTATCGTCAACTTGCAAACCTTTCGATAGCAGTAAGCACAATAGCCCGTGGCGTGGCTTTTGGCGACGACCTCGAGTACACCGACGAGCTTACACTCGGAAAGGCGATTGAAAATCGCCGACCTTTCAAAATCTGATCTTAACAGGAAAAACTATCTATATGAAACACGAATTTCCATTTATTTGGTTTATAGTGGCTTTCGCAGCCTATACCGCGTTGCTGTTCTTCATTTCGTGGCTCACTGCGCGCAAGGCCGGGAGTAACTCGTTCTTCTCGGGAGACAAGAAGGCACCGTGGCCGGTGGTGGCGTACGGAATGATCGGGGCATCGATTTCGGGAGTCACCTTTATCTCCGTTCCCGGTAATGTCTGGGTGCAGAACTTTTTCTATATGCCTCTGGTTCTGGGATTTGTAGGGGGATATATCATTATTGCTAAAGTGTTGCTTCCGTTGTATTACAAGATGAAGCTCACATCCATCTACACATATCTCGGAGATCGTTTTGGGGCGAAGAGCCACAAGACAGGTACCACCGTCTTCATGGTTTCCCGCGTGCTTGGGGCTGCCGTGAGGGTGTTTGTGGTGATTGTTGTCCTTTTTGCCTTTATCCCAAGGGGGATGATTGATGCAACATCGGACATATTCGTATTCGCCCTCGTGACGGCAATCTTCCTTATTCTGCTCTATCTCTACACCTACAAGGGGGGAGTCAAGACAATCATTTGGACAGACGTGCTTCAAACCACTTTTATGCTCCTCGCTGTTGGCCTGACAATCTTTTATATATGCAAGGATATGGGCTGGAGCTTCGGAAAGATGTTCAGCGTTGTGGGATCTACAATCAATCCCAATGACGGAGTGGGAAACGGCAAGGCGTTCACATCTTGGTTCGATTGGGACTGGAGCCACGGCACGAATGCCATCAAGCAGTTCTTCTCGGGTATTTTTGTGACAATCGCAATGACCGGCCTCGACCAGGCGATGATGCAGAAGAATCTGGCCTGCAAGGATATAAAGGCGGCGCAGAAGAATATGTACACCACTTCGATAATCATCGTGGTGGCCAATTTCTTCTTCGTGCTGTTGGGGGCGCTTCTCTGCGTTTATGCCGAAAGCAAAGGGGGATTTGCCGGATTGGGAATCACCAAGACAGATGAACTGTTCCCTGCAATCGCAAGCCAATATCTTGGAGTGAGCGTGGGAATATTCTTCTTAATCGGTTTGATTTCAGCGTCTTATCCGAGTGCAGGAGCAGCCTTGACCTCTCTCACTACCTCTTTCTGTGTGGATTTCTTAGGATTCAATTCTCCCGAAAACAAGATGGATGACAATCTAAAGGAGAAGACCAGAAAGAGAGTTCACGCGGGTGTGGCAGTGTCGTTCCTGATAATCATCGTTGCACTCTATATCCTCAGCAGCGATGCCGTGGTCAATCTTGTATATAAGTTGGCTTCTTACACTTACGGCCCGCTGCTCGGTATGTTCTTCTTCGGAATCCTCACAAAATACAAGGTAAAGGATGGGGCTACTCCATATATAGCTGTGGCGTCTCCGCTTATCTGCTTATTGCTCAATTGGTTGGGTAAGACCTATTTTGGATTTGACCTGGGATTCACCCTTTTGATTGTTAACGGACTTCTCACATTCGCAGGGATGTGGCTTTGCAGAAAGAAACAATGAGTTATATAGAGATATTCCTTTTGGCCATCGGCCTTTGTTTTGACACGATAGCGATATCGCTCGTGGGGGGTGCCGGGATGTGCCGCATATCAGCCGGTAAATATCTGAAAATCATCTTTTCCTTTGGCCTTGTGCAGGGGCTATTCACCGTAATCGGATGGGCACTTGGTACGTCTTTCCTGAAGTACATCGAATCTTTCGACCACTGGATTGCCTTTGGCCTGCTGTTGTTCATCGGAGGGAAGATGGTGATTGAGACGTTCGGGGAAGAGAAGGAAGAGTGCGTGGATTTGCTCAGCACCGGCAAACTTATCCTCGCCTCCATCGCCACCAGCATTGATGCCCTCGCCGTGGGAGTGTCATTCGCAATGCTCTCATTTTCAAATACAAAGGTGTTGATTACATTTTTTATAATTACCTTTGTGACAGCCGCAACCTCGGCTTTGGGACTCAGTGGTGGCAAATGGGTCGGCAAGCTTGTGGGAAA
>JABUTQ010000402.1 GCA_021443605.1 Bacteroidales bacterium
AAATCAAAGAAAATACAATCTTCCTAAGATGCAACCCCCTGTCAATCAGCAGGGGCGGAGAAGTGAACGCTTACCGTTTTTCGCTCCCGATATCCGTCAACGGGGCATAACTATATAAAAAGCCCCCCCCCATTCAAAATTTGTGCCAAGTTATCGCAAATGGGGGATAATATTCTGAATGAAATAAATTCTTCCTTGTTATCTGATATATTTGAGGAGGACTTCCCCCATCACCTTATATCCGTCGAGGTTAGGATGCACGCTGTCACCCGAATATTTCTCTGCTGTCACACCTTTTTCATCTGCAAGAGCCGCGGCAAAATCTGCCACCGGAATATGGTTTTCAGCGGCGTAGGCCTTGATCTTTTCGTTGAGAAGCACCATCTTGCCGTGGACGTTCTCCACTGAAGGGCGCCACCTGACTTTGTCGGCAGGGGTCACGGTGCAGAGCACAACCTTTATCTTGTTGGCCTTGGCAAGCTCGCACATCGAGATGATGTTGCCCAAGGTGTGGTCAATGTCGTTCCAGCCGTCATTTTGAGCGATGTCGTTGGTTCCCGCCATTATCACCACATATTTCGGATGGTGGGCGATTACATCGCAACGGAAACGGACAAGCATTTTTGCAGTGGTCTGGCCCGAGATGCCGCGCCCCACAAAATTGTTGGCCACAAAGAAAGTGGTGTCCTGCCGTGCCCATCCGTCGAATATGGAGTCTCCCATCAGCACAGCCTTCGGGCGGAAATTGATGGCCTCGTTGCCCCCTTTGTAGCGGTTAAAGTTGGCCCAGTCTGCCACCGGGTCATCGGCCTTGGCTGTAAATGCGCTCAACGCCAGAAGGGCGACCGCAGCAATTGCGATGAGTGTCTTTTTCATATTGAGAGGGTTATTTCTGTCTCAGATAAATCTGCACCGGGCATCCGTTGAAATCGAAATGTTCGCGCATCTTGTTCTCCAAAAAACGTTTGTAAGGGTCGCGCACATATTGCGGCAGATTGCAGAAGAATGCAAATGCCGGGGACGCTGTCGGGAGCTGGCTGATGTACTTGATGCGGACATATTTTCCTTTCCATGCAGGCGGCGGATAATTCTCGATCTCCGGCAGCATAATCTCGTTGAGCTGCGAGGTAGGGATTTTCTTGGAGTAGTTGTCGTACACCTTGGCGGCGGCATTGAGCACATCGAGGATGCGCTGCTTGTTGATCACCGAGGTGAAGATAATCGGAACATCGTTGTTCGGGGCAATCCGTTTCTTGATGGCCTCGGTATATTCTTTCATCGTGTTGCTGCTCTTGGCGACCGTGTCCCATTTGTTGACAACTATCACACACCCTTTTTTGTTGCGGATGATGATGTTGAAGATGGACATATCCTGAGCTTCGATACCGGTGGAGGCGTCCACCATAAGGATGCAGACATCGGAGTTTTCGATGGCGCGGATGGAGCGGAGGGTGGAGTAGAATTCGAGGTCTTCCTTCACTTTTGCCTTCTTGCGGAGGCCGGCGGTGTCTATCAGCATAAATTCGTGACCGAACTTGTTGTAATATGTGCTGATGGAGTCGCGGGTGGTCCCTGCAACGGGCGTCACGATGTTGCGTTCCTGGCCGAGCAGTGCGTTGGTCATAGAGGACTTGCCCACATTAGGCTTGCCCACGATGGCGATGCGCGGAATCTCCGGATGCTCCTCTTCGTCGATTTTCGAATCGTTGGGGAGGCGCTTTACAATCTCGTCGAGGAGGTCGCCTGTGCCGCTTCCTGTGGCTCCGGCAATTGCGAACGGCTCTCCGAGGCCGAGGGCGTTGAATTCATATACACCGTAGATATCTTTGCCCGAATCGACTTTGTTGACCGCCAACACCACCGGCTTGCGGCTGCGGCGGAGAATCTGCGCTATTTCCGCATCGAAATCGGTGATTCCTGTATCCACTTCGACCAGAAAAAGTATCAGGTCGCTCTCTTCGATGGCAATCAGCACCTGTTTGCGGATCTCGCTTTCAAAAACATCGTCTGAATTGATGGTGAATCCTCCTGTATCAACCACCGAAAATTCATTGCCGCACCACTCGCATTTGCCGTAGTGGCGGTCGCGGGTGACGCCGGCAGTTTCATCTACGATGGCCTGCCGCATTCCCACCAGACGGTTGAAAAGGGTGGACTTGCCAACGTTAGGTCTTCCTACTATTGCTACTAAATTGTTCATAAGTGCCTTAAATTGATGGTGTTGCGTAAAGAATTACGTCGTCTTTGGTAATTGTGCCCGCACAGAGGATCATCAGTCTCTCCACTACATTGCGCAACTCGCGGATATTACCGGTCCATTTGTTTTTCTGCAACTCTTTGATGGCATCGTCGGTCACGCTGATTTTCGGCATTCCGGTCTCGGAACTGATCTGGCTGATGAAGTGATTGACCAGAAGAGGGATATCGTCGGCTCTCTCCGCGAGCGTCGGGACGTGGATCAATATCACTGAGAGGCGGTGATATAGGTCTTCGCGGAAATTTCCCTTGGCGATTTCGTCGGTGAGGTTCTTGTTGGTGGCGGCAATCACCCTGACATTCACGTTTATATCTTTGTCGCTGCCGACTCTGGTGAGCTTGTGCTCCTGAAGCACCCGTAGCACTTTGGCTTGGGCGGCAAGGCTCATATCTCCGATTTCATCGAGGAACAGCGTGCCCCCCTCTGCCTGCTCGAATTTTCCCTTGTGCTGCTTTATGGCCGATGTGAAGGAACCTTTTTCGTGGCCGAAAA
>JABUTQ010000101.1 GCA_021443605.1 Bacteroidales bacterium
CAGAACCGCCGCGTGGAGATTTACATCACTGCAAATGAGAATATGATTAAAGAGGCTGAAAACGCCAAATAGGCCTCTGTCATTTATAGATTTTAACCTTTTGGGCCGGATTCGTTCCGGCCTTTTTTGTGTCAATTGTTAAGATTCTGTTAAGGGATGAGCATCAAGTTGTTAAACTTCCGTTAAATCTTTATATGACAGGGCTGTGACGCATTGCGGAGCGGTATTCCCGTTCCATATTTGTGTCATGGTACTAATGATAATCACACTTGTTGGAGCTCTCGGCATGTTCCTTTTCGGTATGAATATGCTCAGCAGCGGGCTTCAAAAGGCGGCCGGAGCGGGGCTCCGCAAGTTTGTCGCCTCAATCACTTCCAATCCGTTCAAAGGGGTGCTTACCGGTCTCGGCGTCACGGCCGCGATACAGTCTTCCAGCGCCACCACCGTGATGGTGGTAAGCTTTGTGAGTGCCGGTATTCTGACACTTACGCAAGCAATCGGGGTTATAATGGGGGCCAATATCGGCACTACGATGACGGCTTGGATTGTTTCTCTGTTCGGATTCAAGGCGGATATCGCTACATTGGCTGTCCCTCTTATGGCTGTCGGTTTTTTATTGAGCATCTCCAAGAAGAATAAACTCCGTTCAATCGGAGAAGCCGTCGTGGGATTCTGTCTGCTTTTCCTCGGTCTGTCATTTATGAAGAGCTCCATCCCGGACCTTGGGGGAAATCCCGAAGCTCTTTCGTTCATAACAAAGTTTTCGGGGAAGGGGATAGCTTCAGTCCTGTTCTTTGTAATAGTCGGTACAGTGCTGACAATCATACTCCAATCTTCGAGTGCTACCGTGGCTCTGACCCTTATCTTCCTGGATATGGGATATATAGGATTTGATATGGCTGCCGCAATGGTGCTTGGAGAGAATATCGGCACAACCATAACTGCAAACATCGCAGCGGCAATGGGTAACGTTAATGCCCGCAGGGCTGCTCTTGCACACACAGTGTTCAATGTTTTCGGTGTGTTTTGGGTGGTATGCCTCTTTAGACCGTTCCTTTCGCTGATAAGCCTTATAATCAATAATATAGGATTGGGAGGAAGCGCTCAGACACCTCTCTATAGCATATCGATGCTCCATACGGTGTTCAATTTGGTAAATACAAGCATACTCATTTGGTTTACTCCTCAGATAGAGAGGATTGTATGCAGAATTGTCAAGCCAAGAGCATCAGAAACCGATGAAAGTCCGAAACTTATGTATATCGGTAAGGGAGGCCCGGTTTCCACTCCTGAACTTGCAGTGAGTGAGGCTCAGAAGGAGATTCTCCATTTCGGACAGGTTGTCCGTGAGGATCTCGAGTATATCCGTATGGCGGTGCGTGCTTCCGAACACGATTTTTCAAAATGGCAGGAGAAACTTATCAAGTATGAGGAAGTTACCGATAATATAGAGTACGAGATTGCAAATTTCCTAAATAGGATAGACCGAAGCACATTGAGTGAAACTTCAAATACAAAAGTAAGGTTTATGTATCGAATTATCAGCGAGATGGAGAGCCTTGGGGATAGCGGTGAATCGATAGGCAGATTGTTGGAGAGGGCTCGTGAGCACGGCCAGAAGATTTCCGAAAAGCACATTGCAGAGGTAGAATCGATGATTGATCTCATATCAGATGCATACGAGGCGATGGCTACAAACCTGAAACTTGGTGAAAATCTGACAAATATAGATAATGCTTATCACGCGGAGCGTATGATTAATGACAGAAGATCTTATTTGCGTGAGATAGAATTGAAACTTGTGGGGGAACATCCGGAAGCCTATTTTGAGAGCGTGTTCTATCTCGATTTTTTGGAGCGTTTGGAGGAGATGGGAGACTATATCATAAATATATCGCAGGCTTTGTTGGGAAAAACGGAGAATTAGCGTACTTTTGAAGATATTATGGAGATACTTATTGTTGAAGACGATGCCGATTTGAGAGAGATCCTCACTTTCAATCTTGAGAGTGCAGGCTATAGCGTCACTTGTGTCGGCAGTGCGGAAGAGGGATTGAAAAAACTCAATCCCGGCATTTCGCTCGCCATCCTGGATGTGATGCTTCCCGGAATGTCCGGTTTTCAGATGGCAAGGAAAATTCGTGAAGAGGGAAATTCAAATCTTCCCATAATCTTTCTCACTGCCCGCACGTCGGAAAACGACATTCTCACAGGCTTTTCTGCCGGAGGGGACGATTATCTCGGCAAGCCATTCTCCACAAGCGAGTTGCTGGCAAGGGTAAAAGCTGTGCTCAAGCGCAGTGGGTCTCCAAATTCGGAAGTAGATATCGTGACACTCGGCCCTTTGAAAATAGATCGCAAGGCAGCCTCGGTCACTCTTGACGGAAATCCCATAGTCCTTTCCCGCAAGGAGTATCAGCTGCTCGAACTCCTCGTTTCAAATGCCGGAAAATATATCCCACGGTCTGAGATTATAGCTTGTCTTTGGCAGGATGCTCCATACGTAATAGACCGGACAATTGATGTTCATATTGCAAGAATACGCGGAAAATTAGGTAGTTACAGGGATATTATCAAGAACAGGATAGGATTCGGATATTGTGCTGCGTGGGAGGAATAGAAGTATGGGACACACGACATCGAGAAAGAAACTCATTTGGGGCATCTGCCTGATATTTACTTTATTTGTGTTGGTATCGCTGCTGTTGTACAAGGGAAGCGGACAAGCACAGAAAAAGGCTGTAAT
>JABUTQ010000355.1 GCA_021443605.1 Bacteroidales bacterium
GAATCTCCCCGAACATCCGTCATTCTGAGGCCGAAGACCGAAGAATCTCCCCGAACATCTGTCATTCTGAGGCCGAAGGCCGAAGAATCTCCCCGAGCATCCGTCATTCTGAGGCCGAAGGCCGAAGAATTTCCCCGAACATAACCCTCTTCTGTTGCATCGCCGACGACTCCGATTCCACAATCCACGTCGTATCCTCTGTTGTCAATCCCGCAACCACCCTCCACGCCATCTCCGCAGAAATCCCCGCAATGGAGCGTTTCGAGCGAGAGATTGCAGAGAACTATGGTGTTGAATATGAGGGACATCCGTGGATGAAGCCTGTCCGTTACAGCCACGACCGCGCAGATAGTTCCAAGGTGATGGACAATTATCCGTTCTACGCTATGGAGAGTGAGGAGCTGCACGAAGTGGGGGTGGGGCCCGTCCACGCGGGTGTGATAGAGCCCGGCCATTTCCGCTTCATCTGCGACGGCGAAAAGATCCTCCATCTCGAGATTCAGCTCGGATACCAGCATCGCGGAGTGGAGCGACTTATGGTTGAGCGTAAGAAGTTGTTGGAGCGTTGTATGCTTGCAGAATCTGTCGCAGGAGATACCGCTGTGGGTCACAGCATAGCGTTTGCCACTGTGTATGAGAGTCTTGCGGGGTTCGGCACTCCGCGCAGCGTAATACTCGAGAGGATGATTGCCCTTGAAATGGAGAGGGCGGCTATCCACACCGGCGACCTGAGCGCAATCTGCGGAGATGTGGCGTATCAGCTTGGAAATGCGGTGTTTGGAAGGCTTCGCACCCCTCTTATAAACTTTATGCAGCAGTGGAGTGGCAATCGTCTTGGAAAAGGGTGTATCCGTCCGGCGTTCTCGCCATTCAGGTTTACGGAAAAGCACGAAGCGATATTGCTCGATATCTTTGCAAAATATGAGCACGATTTCAATAACCTATGGCATAAGGTTTCAAAAATGCCTTCGACGCTCGGGCGTCTGGAGAAGACCGGCGTGGTGTCTTTGGAGCAGGCGCAGCAGATTGGAGCGGTGGGGATGGCTGCCCGTGCAAGCGGTCTGGAGCGCGATGTCCGATCTTCGCACCCGTTCCTTGCGTATGCCTGTCATTCTGAGGCCGAAGGCCGAAGAACCTCCCCGAACATCCGTCATTCTGAGGCCGAAGGCCGAAGAACCTCCCCGAGCACCCGTCATTCTGAGGCCGAAGGCCGAAGAATCTCCCCGAGCAGCTCCACAGAGTTGGGCTCCTTCGGGCAAAGCCCTCAGGATGACATTACCACAATCCCCCACACCCCAATCGTGAAGCATCACGGCGACGTCTATTCCCGTACCCAGATTCGTCACGAAGAGATTTTGCAATCGTTTGAATATATCCGCCGCCTGATGACGATGCTCCGCGAGGCACGTGCCGAAGAAGCCCATTCAGGAAATTATTCAGATAAATACAACAACCTGAGTGTCAACAATATCCCTCTTGAAACGGCTCCCGACAGTTTCTCCATTTCCCTTGTAGAGGGGTGGCGCGGGGAGATATGCCATTGCGCAATAACCGGCCACGACGGCAATATTGTCCATTACAAGATAAAAGATCCTTCGTTCCACAACTGGATGGCACTTGCCCTTGCGGTGCGCGGCAACGAAATATCAGATTTCCCTATTTGTAACAAAAGTTTCAACTTGTCCTACTGCGGACACGACCTTTAATCGCTATGATTGATACGATAAAAATTATGCACGACCAGGGGAAACAGTATATCCCCGATGTGACAACAGCCAAGGTACCGGGCATCTTCCGCGGCAGACCTATAATCAGCGAAGATAAAAGTGTGGCCAACAGCGAGATATGCGCAGTGTGCCCGACAGGTGCGTTGTCCGGAGAGGATAAACTGTCGCTTGATATGGGTCGCTGCCTTTTCTGCGGCGAGTGCGCCCGATGCTTCCCAAAAAAGATATCGTTCACACAAGATTACAAGATATCATCTGTAAAGAGGGAGAATCTTATCATAAAAGAGGGGGTGGATGCCCCCGTGGATTTTGGTGCGGAGGCAATTAGGAAGGAGCTTAAAGGGCTGTTTAGCAGGTCGTTGAAGCTGCGGCAGGTGTCTGCGGCGGGGGATAACAGCTGCGAATGGGAGCTCGGTGCCACATCCAACGTCAATTTTGACATGGGGCGTTTCGGTATCGAATTTGTCGCCTCGCCCCGCCATTCCGATGGTGTGGTGGTGACAGGCCCTGTGTCCGAAAATATGTCGATAGCCCTTCGGAAAACCTTCGAAGCAGTCCCTTCTCCCAAACTGTTTGTGCTTTGCGGCACGGATGCCATCAGCGGAGGTATATTTGCCGATTCGCCCGCGTTAGACCGCTCATTCATAGACGAAACGCATGTGGATCTTTATATTCCCGGCAATCCCTCCCATCCCCTCACTATCATCAACGCCTTGCTGATGTTCCGGGGATAAACTCCATTATCATTTTATGATAATGAGGTAAATCTTTTTAGTCATTCTGAAGTGAATTCATGGATATAGCTGCACTTTATATTGCTATTAGTAGGGAGAAAATCTTAATTTAGTAGGGAGAAAATAGATAAAAGTAGGGAGAAAACCCCTATATTTGCGAAAGATAATCGTAGCTATATGGACAAGAAAGCCAAACTCATCTCGCTCATTGAGCAGTATCGCAAACTGGGAATTGACAAACAGATAGATTATGACAAGTTCTATCTGTATTCCATTATTACCCA
>JABUTQ010000172.1 GCA_021443605.1 Bacteroidales bacterium
TTTGCCTGGATATATCCGTAGTTGGTATTCGGGCTGGTGGGCTTGATGCCGATTGTGAAGAGTTCGTCATTATCGGCAGCGTGTTTCAAGACACTTGAGACCGTACTGAGGAAACGCGATTCATCGAGGATAAGGTGATCGGACGGAGCCACCACCATCACTGCGTTGGGATTGCGCTTGTATAGTTTATATGTGGCGTATGCGATGCACGGAGCCGTGTTGCGCTTGTAAGGCTCAAGGAGCACGTTATCATCGCTGATTTCCGGAAGTTGCTCTTTTACAAGATCTTTATACTTGTCTGCTGTCACAATCAGTATATTCTCCCTGGGGATTATCTTCGCAAAACGGTCGTAAGTCATCTGAAGGAAAGATCTGCCTGTCCCCAAAATGTCGAGGAATTGCTTCGGACAGGCATTTCTACTGATAGGCCAAAAACGGCTGCCCACTCCCCCTGCCATAATGATGCAATATTCGTTGTTGTTCATTGTATTTATATTTATGTGATTATCAATTAATTACTCTAAATGCATCAGGTAGATACACTACCTCTGCACCTTGTTTCCCAAGCACTATGCCCACCACGTCAAACACCATTTCGCAAGTGATGTTCTTAATGTTGGCGTATGCTTTTGCACTCCTTATCAAGCGTTTCATCTTGAGTTCGGTAATCTCTTCAAACGGGTCGAAACCGACATCGTCCGAGAGGGTTTTGACCTCGACAAATCTCACACACTCAGCATCTTCCATCACAATATCAATCTCAAGATGCCCTACTCTCCAGTTCCTGTCCCTCAATCGAAGCCCCAGTTTTTGGAGATACTCCAAAGCGATATCCTCCCCCGCTTTTCCAACCGCACTTTTATCGTTCATCCTAAAGCCCCCAATCAGACAGCACTACATTCGATTCAACTGCTTTTTCTATCTCCCCATTCAGGTTCTTGAAGAAATTGTATCCGGTCATCTTTTCAATTTCATCCACCGTCATAGCGTGTTTTGCCGAGATGAACTGATCCGATGCAGCCTTGTTCTCAAACCAGAAACCGATGGCGCTGTAGCCGCCGTTGTTTGTTCCGTTTTTCTTATAGCTGAGGGCCACTTTGAAATACGCTTTCGGACAACCCACTTTGTTTGAATTCACATCGTATTGATATTCAATAACATCGCTATCGTTTATCTTGAGCACTGCACCTGTCACGACATAAACCGTATCGACATTCTTTGCCACGTTTCTTATCTTCCCTTCGAGGTCTCCCCAGATATTTTGGTTAAGACTCGCATTCTGGGCGGTCATATTAGTGAAATAGAATGTCTGGGCATTGGCATCGGTACTGCAAAGCCTGTCGGCAGAAGGAAGCTGGTGACCGCGGTCGTGGGCGGTGGAGACATAGCTCTTGTAGAGCACCGGCTGATATCTTGCGGGCACTTTGGGGTCGTATTCCCACGCATCGGTACGCTGGACTCCCGAAAGATGCTCCTTGCAAAGCGGATATGCCACCCAAAGGGCGAGCTTGTTCTCGGAATCGTACCACATAGAGAAGTTTCTGGCACTCTTGCCGCTGTATGACATATCGTGGGTAACGTATGCAAATCCGTCTTTTTCAACAATTTCGGGAAGTTCCATCCATTTGCTGACAGGATCGCTCACGAGTGTCTGGTATGCCGACTGGGTGATTGTGAGGGTAATAGTCTTGACATCGATTGAGGCATCTTCGGTGGTAAAGGTTACAACCGCCTTGCGTGTAGAGGTCGAGCTCGGATTGTCCGTGAATTTGATGTCTATTTCGGCAGTACCGGTGCCGGAAGTCTTGGAAAGGACGAAGTCGTTGTTGTCGCAAGTCGCTTTCCAAGAGACGTTTGCGATGAGCGATATGGCAATTGAGCCGGCATCTCCGCGAACGGTTTTTTCCGTGGCTTCAAGGACGAATGTCGGCACTGAGAAACGGGCTCCGGTGAGACCGCTCCAGTCTCCCTTCTGGGCAAAAGAGATTTGCACCCTCTCGCCATACTGCCCGGCAATCCCTTTCAGCGTACCGCTCCCCTGCGGCACTTTTTCGCTGCCGAAGGTGGAGTATGATGAGGAGAATATATCAAAACTCCCGCCGCCGTTTGCCTCCACCCTGATGGAAGTGTGGGCTCCGCCGGTGACAAAAGTCTTGGAAAGATCCGAAGTGGCAACCTGCACGTCCTTTACGGCGACATATACTGATTCATAATTCTTGGTGAGGAGCTCTGCTGCGGTTATCTCCTTGGCGTTCAACTTGTTGGTGCCCAGTTTCTTGATATTTACCAAAGGGATGCCGTTTACTTGCAAAGCCCCATTCTGATAGCGGGAAAGGGTTTGCCCGTTGAGATCCACCGCAAGCTCGTCTCCGAAGGCAAATGCGGTGTTGGCATCTTTGCAATAGAGCATAATGCCGGCCACACCATCCGAGATGATGATGGTTTTGTTTGAAGTGGCATTGTTTAACCCACCCAATTCACTTGACCTGTAATCACTTATCACAGAGCCTTTTATCTTGATATTGCCATTAATCTTGACATCGGTACCGGTGTAGAGGGCGCGGATGTCGGCAATGTCTTCATACTCTTTCACGATGATTTCCTTACCTTTCTGCACTACGGTCAGCGTGGCCTTTCTTCCCTCAACCGTGACGGCAACCGTGGCTTTCCTGTCTGTTTTATCTTCGTAAGCATCTGCCTTGATTACGATGGAGCCGTTTCC
>JABUTQ010000107.1 GCA_021443605.1 Bacteroidales bacterium
GGATGGTATATAGGTCAATATAATAACCCTGCCTTTTATCCAGATTTTGGTTCAACTGACCCTTATTTAAAGAAATATAGTCTTGATCAGGTTGGAGATTATGTTATAGAAGGCGGAACTACGGTCGAAGATAATCCTGAGTGGTGTCTTAATAAAAAATCCTCATTTTGGGCTTGTACTGCTTGGGGAGTTGCTTTGCCGGATGTGGCAGAAACTGTGAATTACACTATATATCAAAAAGATAGTTTCAAAGCCAATGTAATGTATTCTGGAACGTTAGGGGAAATAACATACGATATGACTGATGCGTCAAATCAGACGGATTATATGGTTGCATATAGTGAAATGACTCAAGGTGAGACTATTGAAGATGATATTTTGCATTTGCACTTTTATCATACCCTATCTAAGATAAATTTTGTAGATAAGACAAATGGTCAAATAAAATCTTTAAAAGTAGATAGAACATACAACGGAGGTAAAGTATCTGTTAGTAAGAATGGAGAAAGTACGTGGCAAATAACAGATGACACATTTGTTACAAAAACTATAAGTTCATTTAATGAGAGTATGTATCTTATCCCCCAAGGAACTGCTTCTAAGAAGCATACTATCAACATCACTGCAATACTGGACGACAATAGTGAAAGACTTATTAGTATTGATGTTGCTTGGCTGGCGGGTTATGAATACACCTACGGCCTCAATCTTGCTACAAATGGTGATGCAAACAGTGGCGTAGCCACAAAATCATCAAATCTCGGTGACAGCGACTTCTTCATCGAGTGCATCTCCGAAAAGAAATACTAAGACACAGCTTCTAACAAACAGATTAGAATACTAAAATCCCAAAACATAAATCGCAAGCGGCTTGGTAAAAATCTCCCGAGCCGCTTTTTTCTTTGGATGATACGTAAACAACGTGATTAATCATTAAACAGCTCATCCAATGTCACTACCTTCTGAAAGTTGTCTGAATAAGCATTACGTTTGACGCCATTGGCACTTACCAGGACGTTATGTATGGCCTTAACTGAGCCTGTTTCTTCTTTAAAAACACATTCTTTGCGAATGATGTCATCAATATCGCCTTCGTCCATCTCCCAAGGCCCTTTTGTATATTTCATTTCACAAAGATTTATAACATCATCATCCCTGTCAATAATAAGATCAATCTGGGCACCTGGTTTGTTTTCACTTGAGCGCCATGAAAACACCCTTGAAATAACACCGGATATTCCCAGGGCTTTCTTTATTTGCTCGATATGGAGAAGACAGATACGTTCGAAACTCAATCCGCACCAGGTGTGATATGCACTGGTATTCAAGCAATGTGTCCAATAGTTCGGATCATTGTTCTTATTGCCCTTGATGAACTCATAATAGAAGATTGTGTATGGATCAACTAACTGATACAATGCATCTTTCTTTTCTTTAGTAATCGTATTGTAACTGCGGATGAATCCACAACTTTCCAAATTTTCCAGCACTTGAGAAAAACCGCCATTGTCAACGAACTTTCCCCTTGTAATCAATTCATTCCGTGTAAGCCCGTGACGTTTGTTTGCCAGTAAACTTACAACTTTGATATATGCTTCCGGTTTTTTGAAGAGTGAAGCGTACAACGCATCAAATTCCTCATAGAGTTCTCCTTCCGGACAGAAGAAATTGAAGTCGATATTCTGGGCGATACTCAATCCTTTCTGTAAGGACTTCCAATAGAAAGGGACACCCCCCATTATCATATAACCCTCAATAATTTGTTTGCGAGTCATGCTTACCTTGCGACTCTTCATATACTGCTCACATTCATGCAAGGTAAATTGACGGAGTGGTATTTTATAGTCAACACGGTTATGAAGACCTCCCTTGTTCTTGACGATCTTGTTAATTATCCACGATGTTGCACTTCCGCAAATGATGAGCAATATATCCTTTCGGGCGCTTGCCCAAGAGTTCCAGAAATTCTCTAAGGCGGGAATCAGCCCGGAAGCATGGGTGTCCATCCAAGGCAGTTCATCAATGAAGATCACTTTCTTCTCATCTGTTGATTGGTTGATTAGATCTTTAAGCAGTTCAAATGCGTCAAGCCACGAAGCAGGAGTCCGTTTGACGTTCAACCCATAGGCCTTAAGGGAATTTTTCCATGCCTTGAGCTGTGTAGATCGTGGAGACTTGGCAAGTCCGCTATGCTGAAATGTGAAGTTATAGTTGAAGGTTTCTCTTATAAGGAAGGTTTTTCCAACACGACGCCTTCCGTAAACGGCAACAAATTCAGAGTATTCTGATTCGTATGCACTTAATAACCGGTCTTTTTCAAATTGTCTGCCAATCAACATAATAAGCTATATTTATATACAGCAAAGATATGAAAAAAGTATAGAGTTTCAAGCGGAATCTATAAAAATAGACCACATTCCGCTGTAATCTGACCTACTTTTCGCGTGTGTTCTATTATATTTCCTTGGATTTTGTCAAAATCGAGACAATTATTTCTTTGGATTTTGTCACTTTTTGCCATTTTATTTCTTTGGAAAAAATCTATTTTGTGCCTTTATTCTCAGGAAATCAATCATTTATGTACTATAAGATAACTGCATTTTCCTCCGACAAAGGCACAGTAGTTGCCATTGTGCCCGCTTGAGCGCAATTTTTTGCAATTAATTTTAAACTGCTTCTTATCTTCGCGTTATGATTCCAACTGAATTAGGTACGCAAAA
>JABUTQ010000360.1 GCA_021443605.1 Bacteroidales bacterium
CGCAACTTCGAAGAGGTTTGTTACGGATACAATGAAGAGGAAGCGGTGCTTGAGGCTTCGCGCTGTCTGAATTGCAAGATTCCGCAATGTGTCAATGCTTGCCCGGTGCATATCAATATCCCCGGGTTTGTGGCAAAGATTGCCGCATCCGATTTTGCGGGGGCAGCCGAGGTGATTTCTCACGACAGTTCGTTGCCGGCAGTTTGTGGCCGTGTGTGTCCTCAGGAGACACAGTGCGAAGGTTCCTGCGTCCTTGGAAAGAAGGGTGACGCAGTGGCTATAGGCAAGCTGGAGCGTTTTGCAGCTGACAATGCCCGCGAGAAAGGGCTAAAGTTCTTGGACAAGAAACCCTCTAACGGAATCAAGGTGGCGGTTGTGGGAAGTGGCCCTGCCGGCCTTGCTTGTGCCACCGACCTTGCCAAAGAGGGATTTGAAGTCACTATTTTCGAAGTTCTTCACAAAGTGGGCGGCGTGTTGCAGTATGGCATTCCAGAGTTTCGTCTTCCAAAGAGCAGGGTGGTGGAGCCGGAAGTGGAGAATGTTCGCGCCCTTGGAGTAAAGATAGAGACAGACGTAATCGTAGGCCGTACCGTTACGATAGATCAGCTTATTGATAATGAGGGATTTAAAGCTGTGTTTGTGGGTTCGGGAGCAGGCCTTCCAAAATTTATGGGCATACCGGGAGAGAATCTGAACGGTGTTGTGTCTGCAAACGAATTCCTTACAAGAAACAATCTGATGCACGCTTACGATTCTTCATACGCTACTCCGGTCTATGTTGGGCAGAAGACTGTAGTCGTAGGTGGTGGAAACGTGGCGATGGATGCCGCCAGAACGGCTCTCCGTCTCGGCTCTGACGTGACAATCGTATATCGCCGTACAGAAGCGGAGCTTCCCGCAAGGGCAGAGGAGGTGCACCACGCTCACGAAGAGGGAGTTCAGTTCAAGATGCTCACTAATCCCGTGGAGATTCTTTCAGACGAATCGGGCTGGGTATCGGGCATAAGATGCATTCAAATGGAGCTTGGCGAGCCTGACGAGAGCGGCCGCCGTTCACCCAAAGAAGTTGTCGGCTCCGAGTTTGACATTGAGGCGGATACCGTGATTATGGCCCTTGGCACTTCACCCAATCCGCTCATTGCCGGAACGACTCCCGGCCTTGAAACGAATCGTCGTGGCTGTATCGTGATTGGTGACGATTGCCAGACTACCCGCGAGAACGTTTATGCCGGAGGCGATGCCGTCACCGGTGCTGCCACGGTAATCCTCGCTATGGGGGCGGGACGTGCTGCAGCCGCAAATATCATCAAGAAATTTAAACAGTAAAAATTATTATGACAAAACCTTCCATTCCAAAGGGTACACGCGATTTCGGACCGCTTGAAATGGCCCGCAGAAATTATATATTCAACACTATATCAAGCGCTTTCAAGCTATTTGGCTATTCGCAAATAGAGACTCCGTCAATCGAAAATCTTTCTACTCTTCTCGGAAAATACGGTGATGAAGGGGACAAACTTCTCTTCAAGATTCTCAATTCTGGAGATGCCTTTGCAGGGGTGGCTCCATCTGAGCTCGGCAACAGCAATGCCCTTGCGATGAAAGTGTGCGAGAAAGGGTTAAGGTACGATCTTACAGTTCCCTTTGCAAGATTTGTGGTTCAGCATCAGAATGAGATATCATTCCCGTTCAAGCGTTTTCAGATACAACCAGTTTGGCGTGCAGACAGGCCTCAGAAGGGTCGCTACCGCGAGTTTTACCAGTGCGATGCCGATGTAGTTGGGAGCAATTCCCTTGTAAATGAGGCCGAACTGGTGCAGATTGTGGATATGGTGTTCGGTAAATTCGGCATCAACGTCTGCATCAAGATAAACAACCGCAAGCTTCTGGCCGGAATTGCCGAGGTTGCAGGAGCGGCAGACAAGCTGGTGGACATAACCGTTGCGATTGACAAGATAGACAAGATTGGACTCGAGGCCGTAGTGGAGGAACTTAAATCGAAAGGGCTTGATGATGAGGCAATTGCCGTTGTTACACCTGTCCTTCAACTCCATGGCTCGAATGAGGAGAAAGTATCTCAGATGAAGACACTTCTGGCTTCTTCTGAAATAGGAATGAAGGGAATCGCGGAGGTGGAGGAGCTGTTCGATTTGCTCAAGAGCGCAGCCATATCACAGGAAGTTGAGCTTGATCTCTCCCTTGCCCGTGGCTTGAATTATTACACCGGTGCCATCTTTGAGGTTAAGGCAAAGGATTTTGAAATTGGAAGTATCTGTGGCGGAGGCCGTTATGACGATTTGACTGGTATTTTCGGTTTGAAAAACGTTTCCGGTGTGGGAATATCCTTCGGAGCCGACCGTATCTACGACGTGCTCTGCGGTCTTGACAAATATCCTTCCGAGCTGATTGCAGGCACGAAGGTGATGTTTACCAATATGGGTGGTGCCGAGTTGCGGTATCTGATGCCGGTTGTGGCAGCTGTCCGTGCCGCCGGAGTTGCTTGCGAACTCTATCCGGATGCAGCAAAACTGAAAAAGCAGTTTGAGTATGCCGATAAAAAGAAGATTCCGTTCGTCGTGGTTGCAGGAGAGAGCGAAATAGCACAAAATGTTGTGACTCTGAAGAATATGGTTTCGGGCGAACAACAGCAGGTGTCGCTCAGCCATCCTGAAGGAGCGCAGCGACTGAAGGATCT
>JABUTQ010000284.1 GCA_021443605.1 Bacteroidales bacterium
CCATCCATATTCTTCTCGTCATTCGGAATTACCACATTTCTGCGAGGCTCTTTCACACCGATTACGGTCTCAAAGAGGGTTCTCTCGCCTTCCTGAATGTACTGTCCCATAGAATGGAGGTCGGTGGTGTTTGAAACTGCTGCAGGGAAGATTCCTTTTCCGTCTTTTCCTTCACTTTCACCATAGAGCTGCTTCCACCATTCGCCGAAGAAGACAAGTTTGGGGTTGAAGTTGACGAGGATTTCGGTCTTCTTGCCGTTGTCATAAAGCATATTGCGAAGAGCTGCATATTTCACTGCCGGATTGTCTGCGCTCTTCTTGCTGCAATACTCCTGAGCTGCCTTTGCCCCTTCCATCAAGGCATTGATGTCATAACCTGCAAGGGCGATGGGGAGAAGACCAACCGGAGTGAGGACTGAAAAACGGCCGCCAACGTTGTCTTCGATTACAAATGTCTTGTAGCCTTCGTTGTTGCTGAGGGTCTTCAGAGCGCCTCTTGCCTTGTCTGTAACGGCGACAATCCTCTCACGAGCCTCTTCCACGCCATATTTTGCCTCAATGAACTGTTTGATGATGCGGAATGCGACTGCCGGCTCGGTTGTAGTGCCTGATTTTGATATTACGACAGTGGCAATCTCCTTGACTTTCATCAAATCAATGAGTTCTGCCATATAATCTTCCGAGAGATTGTTGCCCGCAAATACCACCTGAGGGCAATTGTCACTTCCGAGATTGAGTGCAAACGAGTGGGACAGAGCCTCAATGGCTGCCTTTGCGCCAAGATAGGATCCTCCGATACCGATAACCACGATGAGATTCACTTTCTTTTCGCTCCATTTCTCCACAACTGCGTTGCATTCTTCCAGCAGTGAAGCAGGCGTCTCTTTAGGGAGGGCATTCCAGCCGAGAAAATCGTTTCCTGCGCCATTGCCGGCTTCGAGGACATCAAGGGCAGCAAGTGCCTTTTCAACATACTTACCGTAAAGTTTTTCATCTGCGGACGCCATGCATCCGGTACCGTCAATTTTAATCATAGTATTGTATATCAATTGTTTATTATATCAATTTTTTATATGCATCTACCGCAAGTCGGTCGCATCTTTCGTTTTCCGGGTGGCCGTTGTGGCCGCGCACCCACACAAAATTCACGCGGTGCTTTTTATAAACTTCGAGAAAACGAATCCACAAGTCAGGATTGGCCTTCCCTTTAAAATCTTTCAATACCCAATTGTCAAGCCACCCTTTGGTGACGGCATTCACCACATAACTGGAATCACTATACACCGTGACGACTGCATTCTCCCATTTTATCGACTCAAGCCCCACTATCACGGCCATAAGCTCCATCCGGTTGTTGGTGGTGTCCTCAAATCCCTCCGAGATCTCTTTTTCATAATCTCCACAACGCAGGATTACTCCATAGCCTCCCGGGCCGGGATTGCCGCTGCAAGCTCCGTCCGTGAAGAGTTGTATGGGCTGTCTAATCATTGTCGGGCACAATGGTCTTCTCGTATTTAGGACCTTCGAAATGCTTGATTTCCAAAGGGTTTTTTCTCAATTCAGCATAAAGTCTGCGGTTTTTGCAGATGTCTATCGCCATATATATCGCCGAAAGCATCGGCATAGGGTTGGCCATATTCTTGCCGGCAAGGTCGTATCCGGTGCCGTGGTCAGGAGAAGTGCGGACGATGGGAAGCCCTGCTGTGAAGTTCACGCCCTTGTCAAAGGCAAGCGCCTTGAATGGAATAAGCCCCTGATCGTGATACATCGCAAGGACTGCATCGAATTTGTACTGCATGTGGCTTCCGAAAAATCCGTCGGGTGAATAAGGGCCGAAAGCGAGGATATTCTCACCGTTTGCAGCCTCTATTGCCGGATTTATCACTTCTATCTCCTCTGTGCCGAGGGATCCGCCATCACCCGAGTGGGGATTCAGTCCGAGGACTGCAATTTTGGGACGAATCACCGCGAAATCTTTCATCAAAGATTCATTCATCAGTTTCAACTTACTGAGAATCATATCTTTTGTAATCGCATCCGAAACTTTTGCAAGCGAAAGGTGATTTGTGACGACACCAATCTTCATAGTCTCCGTGCAGAGGAACATAAGTCCGTCGTTTTCGCCAAATTCGCTGGTCAGATACTCCGTATGGCCGGGGAAAGCAAAGCCGGCTTCACGCACGGTGTGCTTGTTGAAAGGGGCGGTGACAATTGCATCTATCTTCCCTTTTTTCAAATCCTTGACTGCACTTTCGAGTGAAATTATTGCCGCCTTGGCCCCATCTGCTCCGGGCTGACCGGGATCGAAAGCCAGATTGTCCGGCACACAGTTGATTATGTTTATCCTCTTGGAATGTGCGTCTTCAACACCATTGATGATATTTGTATTTACCTGTTCCGTTTCGGGAATGCGTTTTTTATAGAATCCAAAGATGCGGGAGCTGCCATAAATGACGGGAATGCAGATTTCGCTCATTCTTGCATCGCTCAAAGCCTTTATAATCACCTCATATCCAATGCCATTGGAATCTCCCTGGGTGATGCCTACTATTATTTTATCTCTCATATTATTCTTTCTAACAAACAACAAAATTACGATTTTTTTTGAAATAAAACCCGGCGGGATTAGAAGCTGTTTAAATTTGATTCAAATTTTTATTTATGGAATGTTTTTGAGTAGATTTG
>JABUTQ010000315.1 GCA_021443605.1 Bacteroidales bacterium
TCTCAAGGCGGCGTGGTTGGCCCCACCCCCACTTTCTGGTTCAAGTATGGCGACAACGACACCCGTCGTGACGTTACCTGCGCCAACTACAGCTGGGAGAAAACTGGAGAAATCACCCCTGCCGGCATCGCAAGATGGTATTTCGGAAAATACCGCTTCGAGTGGATGGACAACAATCCTTATACCGGTGGTAACGACGATGGTATCAAACCTGTCGTAATGCGTTATTCAGATATTCTCCTGATGGCTGCCGAAATCGAGAACGAGCTCAACGGCCCCACTGCACAGGCAAAGAATTGGTTCTCAGAGGTCCGTTCACGCGCATACAAGGGACACGAAAACGAAGCTGAAGAATATGTGGCAACCCTCAATTCAAAGGAAGCCCTGTTCAATGCAATCGTTGACGAGCGCGCCCTCGAATTCTGCGGCGAGTTCCTCCGCAAGGCAGACCTTATCCGTTGGAACCTCCTCAGCAAGAAGCTCGACGACGTAAAGAAAGAGATGTACGACCTTCGCGACAAACAGGGCGATTTCTCATATCTTTCAGGCGATATTTACTGGAGAGTCGGCGACGATGGAGAATCATTGGTGATTTACGGTCTTGGACGCAAGGAACAAGGTGTTCCCGATGGAGACTGGGAGAAGATTGCCGGATATATCAAATATGACGACGGCAAGAAATCAGACCTGTTCGCCGGCAAGATTGAAAACATCTACCTCAACAATCCCGACCAGTGGATGTATTGGCCTATCTTTAAGAATACCCTCGACAACAGCCAGGGCTACATTGTGAATGACTATGCTTTTGGTAAATAATGTAACCTTCTGATAATTATGAAAATGAAAATATATAACAGAATAATGGCGGCGGTTGCGGCAATGTTCGCACTCATCTCTTTCACAGGCTGTCAGAATGATATTGACGAGATCAAGAATCTTGACCTCGGAAGATGTCTCCAGCCGATGAATCTTGCCGCCAAGATAACGAACGGCCAGACCGTGACTTTCAATTGGGAAGTCACAAAGGATGCCGACCTTTTCTGCCTTGAGGTCTATGACACCAAGGATATGTCCGGCAAAGCTGTGCACTCAATGACATACAGGCCCGAAGAAGTACCTGTAAGCCTCTATCTCGATGTAGATAAGGAATTTTGGTTCAGAGTACAGGCTCTCAAAGAGAATGGAAAAGAATCAAAATGGGGCGTATATGAGAAATCGATCAAGACATACGCCGTAAAGAGCAATCTTTATATGAGTGTCAGTGGCAGGGCTGCGGAATCGGTTTCTCTCAAATGGACTGCAGATCCCGAAGTTGACAGAATTGAATACTGCGTGACCGGCGGCTCTGAATACAGTGTCTATAAACTCACTGCAGATGATATCGCAAACGGAGAAGCGACCGTTCCCGGTCTTGCTCCTTCTACCGAATACGATATGATTCTCTACTTCTCGAGTGCAAATCGCGGACAAGTTGACGTATGGACAATGCCTAACCCTGACGGACTCACAAAGGTTTCTACCGATACAGCTCTTGCTCAGGCAATTACAGACGGAGCCAACATCCTCCTCACTATGGATGGCTCTCCTTATATGATTAACGTAGCCGATGTTGCAAAGGGATTCGATGCACCGAAAGGATTCAAGATTTATGGTCAGGGAGCCGTTGACGGCAGCAAGCCCGTAATCAACGGAAGCATCAACATCACCGACAGCTTCGATGGCGGCGATATTTATATCGAAGGTGTGGAATTGAATGGTTTGAACAACACCTGCGGATTCCTCATCCAGCACAAAGAGGGAAGCTCAGCCGATAACGTACCTGTTGGAAGCATCATCTTCCGCAACTGCGTAATCACCGGATATTCAAAAGGTTTGATGTATGAATGGGGTAAAACCCTCGCTATCGGCGAATTTACTTTCGACGCCTGCGACATTCACGCCGTGAATGGTGACGGCAGCGGCGGCGGTGACGGTTTCGACCTCCGCAACGCCACTTCCATCAACAGTCTCAATTTCGTAAACAACACCATCTACACCAGTTTCCGTACGTTCCTCAGAATAGACCCGGCACCGGTAATCGGAGACGTAAAGTTTGAGAACAATACCGTGATGAATTTGTGCTTCGTTGACAATGCCAACAATGCCGGTGTCATCGGTTTCCAAACTACCCCCAAGTCTTTCTCACTGAAGAACAACCTGTTTATGAATATGGTTGAGAAAGCCACCATGATTTCAGCGAACACCAAGTATGTCGCTGCAGGCAACCTCAACCTCACTGCTGCAAACAACTGGTTCTACAACTGCGTAGAGACATTCTTCAATGACAACGCTTCATTGGCTTCAGTCAGCGGAGCAATGCTCTCGGCAGATCCTTGCTTCAATGCAAAAGGTGGAATATTCAACATCCTTCCGGCATCAGAAATCGCCGGGAAGCAGGTTGGTGCGCCCAAATGGTGGAGCGAATACGTAGAGGCTCCCGAAGACCTCACATTGAAGACTGTGGAGGCTCCCCACACTTGGGACTTCACCAATCCGGTTTATTTCTCATCAGACTTCAACAAGGCAAAAGTTCGTAACAAGCTCCTCTTTGGCGTAGTTCAGAACAAGATTACCTTGAGCGATGGTATCCTCGGATTCTCAAAGAGCGCAACCACCACCAAGAAGGGTGTTCC
>JABUTQ010000414.1 GCA_021443605.1 Bacteroidales bacterium
GGAGAGGCAAAGCGCTGGGGTAATTTCTGGTCGGTGGCAGGAAGCTGGCGAATCAGCAACGAGGCCTTTATGCAGAATGCACCTGCAATAAGCAACCTCCGTCTCCGTGGTTCATACGGTGTGAATGGTACGCTCCCTTCAAGCAACTACGGATGGCGCTCGCTTGCAAGCTACGGCAACAAGTATCAGGGAGCCCCGGGTGGAGCCCTTGCCAATGCAGCAGATTCAAACCTCTCTTGGGAGACCAGCTACACGACCAACGTCGCTCTCGAGTTCGGCTTCTTCAAGCAGAGACTCACAGGTTCGGTGGAATATTTCAACCGCGATTCGAAAGACCTTTTACAAGATGTTCCAATCTCTTATGTCACAGGATTTTCATCTACACTCAAGAATATCGGAATGATAAACAACCACGGATTTGAGGTGGAACTTGCAGGTGACATCATCCAGACGGACAATTTCCGTTGGAGTTTAGGTGTGAATGCATCGTTCCTCAAGTCAAAGGTTGTAAAACTCTACGATGGAGCCGACATAATCTGGTATGATCCCACAGGAGATGACGACAGGGCAAAATTCATCTACAGAGAAGGTGAATCCACCCTTGCATTCTATGGCCGCGAATGGGCTGGCGTTGAAAAGGAAACCGGTGCAAACCTCTGGTATTCAAACAATGACAACAAGGATACGCAGGTGGGCGGCAGAAATGTGGTCTATGACTACAACGATGCGGACGAAGTGATTATAGGTAATGCAATCCCCACAGTATCAGGTGGTTTCAATACCGATTTGGAATGGAAAGGAATCTCGCTCGGCCTCAATTTCCTCTACAAGATTGGTGGCAACCTCTATGACGGTGCCTGGAAGGATATGGCTGATGACGGATATTATTGGAACCGTATCAGAGGCCAACTCTACTATGACAATATGTGGACAGAGCAGAACAAAGCCGGCACTGAGCCGAAGATTCGCGGTATTGACCTCGAGGATGCGATGGTGAAGAGTACCCGTCATCTGTACGATGCCTCTTTCCTCAGACTCAAGAGCGTGACACTCTCTTATCAGTTCCCGTCGAAGCTTATGAAATCTGCAAGAATGAAATCTGCAAGGGTTTATTTCACGGGCGGAAACCTGCTGACATTCTCAAAGTACAAGATTGCCGACCCTGAGGTAAATGTTTATGGTACAAGAGGTTGGGAAACTCCTATCGGAAAGACCTACACATTTGGACTTGAATTCTCATTCTAACTATTAAAAAATGCAATCATGAAAAAATTAAATATACTTTTCTTATCAATCTGCATTTTGGCAGTGAATGCTTGTGCTGGTTTTCTCGATGTGAAGCCGAGTAACCAGGCAGATTCTTCAACTTGCATTACCAGCGCAAAGGATGCTCAAGTTATGATGAACGGACTGATGAGCAAACTGACATCGTCAAGTTACTATGGACGTGATTTTGTCCTCTATGGCGATACGAAGAGTGGTGACATTACAATTTATACCGGTGGTTATGACGACGGAATGTACTATTTCAGCCACAAGGTGGAGAGCGGTGCATATAATGGTTTTTGGTCACAAGGATATAACTGCCTTCTTCAGGCAAACAATATCATTACAAATCTTCAGAAGATGAAAGATGCCAAGACCACGGAAGATATTGACGGACTTCTCGGACAGGCTCTTACTGCCCGCGCCCTCATTCACTTCGACCTTGTGCGTCTTTATGGCCAGCCTTACAATATGAACAAGGGCGCTTATGGTGTTCCAATTGTCATTGCACAAGTCGATGCCGCAGAACAGCGTCAGAGAAATACCGTGGAAGAGGTTTATACTCAGGTGGTTAAAGACCTCAATGATGCAGCTCCGCTTCTTTCGAAGACAGTAAGCAACGGCTATATAAACTATTACGCAAACCAGGCTATCCTTGCAAAGGTCTATATGTATATGGATAACTGGTCTGCTGCCTTGGCTGCCGCAAAGAACGTGATTGGAGGTCCTTACACACTTTACACTCCCGACCAGTGGGTTGCTTCTTGGTCTAAGGCTTACGGTTCCGAGTCTATCTTCGAACTTGCGATGGTTCCTCAGGAGGGCGACCTTGGAACAAGCTCTCTCGGTGTACGATACAGCCGCAAGGGAGACGGAACTTCAAATGCATACGGATATTTCATGGCCAGCAAGTATTGGAAAGAAATTATGGGTGATGACGATGTCCGCTGGGGTATAATGACATACGACCATATGCACGGCGATGCATCTTCAGATCCTGAAGGACGCAGCGACTGGAAGGATTGCTGCTACAAATACAATGGCAGCGTCTCTCGCTCAGGTGATGGCAAAGCTACTTATACAGCTGTGAATATCAAGGTTATCCGTCTTTCAGAGGTTTATCTGATGGCTGCCGAATCTGCCTTGAAGAGCAATGACAAGCAGGCTGCCGCCGATTATCTCAATGCAATCAGCATCCGTAATCCTAAGGCTGCCAAATGGACATCTGCCACAGTCACTGAAGATGAGATTTACAAAGAGCTTCGCAGGGAAACCCTCACCGAAGGTAAGGTTTTCTTTGAGGCTATGCGTCTGAACAAAACTCTTCAGTATGAGGATGATGCGTGGGGATTCGGTACAACTTCCCAGTACAGGGAGCAATCGTTGACAAGGGA
>JABUTQ010000011.1 GCA_021443605.1 Bacteroidales bacterium
TCGCGAAGCGGGGATTATTTCATTTCTCGTGGCAAAGTTTCCGTAGGCAAAGCGGCATAGTGTTCGTGAAGATCCTTCGCTGACGCTCAGGATGACAGCCACGAATGCTCAGGATGACAGCCACGAACGTTCAAAATGACAGAAAAAAGGTAAAACTATGAAGAAAGTCCCACATACCTTTGTGATTATCGGATGCATGATACTCTTGTGCGGCATCCTCACCTGGTTTGTGCCAGCAGGAGAATTTTCGCACGAGACTGTAACGGTCAACGGAGCCTCACGAGACGTAATTGTCAACGGCTCCTATCACACCGTCGAACAATCGCCCCAGACCTGGCAGATATTCGGCTCGCTGCTGGAAGGATTCCAAAAGCAGGCGGGCATCATCGCCTTCGTGCTGATTATCGGTGGGGCTTTCCAGATAATGACAGGCAGCAGAGCTATCGATTTCGGAATTGCAGCATTCTTGCGCAAATCGCGCGAGCTCGAGAGCCGGAAATTCTTCAAACGGATTGGAACAGACAGAATCGTAATAGCTTGTTCCATATTGATTTTCAGCCTGTTCGGAGCGGTTTTCGGGATGAGCGAAGAGACACTCGCCTTTATAATCATATTCGTGCCGCTCGCTATCTCCATGGGATATGACTCAATCACAGGACTTTTGATGGTATATGTGGCAGCTCATACCGGCTTTTCGGGAGCAATCTTCAATCCTTTCACCATCGGTATCGCACAAGGGCTTTCGGGACTACCTCTCGTTTCCGGCTTTGAGTACCGCACCGCTGTCTGGCTGCTGCTTACAATTGTCCTTATTGTATTTAC
Organism: Bacteroidales bacterium; assembly: GCA_021443605.1. Taxonomy (GTDB): domain Bacteria; phylum Bacteroidota; class Bacteroidia; order Bacteroidales; family UBA932; genus Equibacterium. The sequence continues at coordinate 823 of JABUTQ010000011.1, forward strand.
TCTGCTCTATGCCGGAAAGATAAAGAAGAATCCCGAGGCATCACCGATGTACAAGGCAGACGAATACTGGCGTAGCAGAAAGGAAAAATCGGAAGAAAACACAGATTCGCTGCGAAAAGAGACGCCACTTTCGGCGTGGATTGCATTCACCATCATCAGCATAATTACCGTACTCTTCTCTTTCAAACACCCGCAGACTTCATTTACGATGGGGAGCCGCACCTTCACGATTGTATGTCTGCCGATACTATCAGCGCTTCACTTCATTTCCGGAATATGGACCTTAAGAAAATCATATTTATATTATATACTTGATATATTGGCATTTACAATGATATTCCTGGTAGTGGGAGTGCTTGGATACGGCTGGTATATCACTGAAATATCGGCCCTGTTCCTGGCTATGGGAATTGCCGCGGGAATGGCGATGGGGGCCGGGGCCAACAATATCGCTAAGGAGTTTATCGCCGGAGCGAAGGACATTCTCACCGCCGCTTTGATAGTGGGGCTCGCCGGAGGAATTATCGTTGTACTGCAAGACGGAAAAATCTTGGACACAATACTTTATGCCCTTGCCGGCACTATGGAAGGGACGAGCCGAGGCGTCACAGCAAACATTATGTACGCAATTCAGACTACTATCAATATCTTCATCCCGTCAGGCTCGGCGAAGGCGGCTCTGACTATGCCGATAATGGCACCTTTCTCCGACCTTGTGGGACTTTCGCGCCAAACCACGGTGCTTGCATTCCAATTTGGAGACGGATTCACAAATATGATTACCCCCACCTCGGCAGTGTTGATGGGTGCGCTCGGCATAGCCCGCATCCCATACGAGGTTTGGGTAAAATGGTTCTGGAAGATTCTCCTTGTGTTTATAATCCTGGGCTCCCTGCTCCTCCTCCCCACCGTCTATTTTTCCATCAACGGTTTTTAGAAGATTTTCAGTTCGCCAACCTCTACACCCTGGCAGCCGGCAGTGACAATCACGACATCCTTGCCGTCAAGATTCTTGACAACGAGCGGCTCCTTGATGAAGGTATGGCTGTGCCCGCCGATGATGAAATCTACATTGCGGGAATTTTCGCCATACAACTTGTCGGAAGGCTTGTCGATAGTACCACCATCATACCCAAAGTGAGAGAGCAGAATCACGATGTCGCATTTCTCTGTATTCTTCAGATATTCAGCCCATTTGTTGACTTCAGAAACTGAATCGAGACGCTTCATTCCATCAAGATGAGAGTACATCACTACCCCCTCGAGATAAGAGGTCGCCCCTACTAAACCTATCTTGAAACCTCCGCGATTGACAATCGTATAAGGTTTGATGATATCCTTCAATGGAGTCTGCGAGAAGTCGTAATTGCAGCAGATAGTCTCATATTTTGCCTTTGCAAGCCTATTTGCAAGGTCTTGCTGACCATTGTCAAACTCGTGGTTTCCGAGAGTCACCACTTCATAACCAAGAGCGTTCATAAGATCGACTTCGAGCTTGCCGCCCCCCATCGTGAAATATGGCGTCCCCTGATTGTAGTCGCCCGCATCCAAAACGAGCACCTTTTTCTCCCCATATTTGTGTTTGACGCTGTCAATAAATTGCAGACGACGATCCACCCCACCCTTGTTGGCATTTCTGCCGGTACGGACAGGCTCTATCTGGCTGTGGGAATCGTTTGTATGGAGTATCACCAGTTTCTGCCCGTTTACGGAACCGGCCACCATTATCAAAGCCAAAATCAAAGCAATTTTCTTCATCTCTGTTACCTCCTGTTATTGTCCTTAATTACCTTTACACGCCCATCTGCTTTTAAATCAAGCACTTCACCACG
>JABUTQ010000024.1 GCA_021443605.1 Bacteroidales bacterium
GTTAAAGTCTGTTTATAATGTTAAAAATCAAGCGAGTGCGTTTCAGAAGCACGTCAAAGTCGATGATTTCCATATCATCGGTGGTTTTATAAGTGTATTCGTGGAATCCCGACGTGAAGAATAGGACGGGGATTCCCATTTTGGAGAAAGAAGTGTGATCTCCGTTGGAAAGCATCAGTTTTGTGAAGTCCCGGCTGCCGTAAAAATCAAATCGGACGTCCATCATAAACCTCGGTAATCGGTTGCAATGCTCAACAATCTCCCGTTTACTCTCTGGTAAAGTGTTGTTTCCCAATACGATAAGATAATCTTTTCTTCTCCCGGGCGGGACGAGTGTTGTGCCGAGAATGTCCAGATTTACCGCGCAGGAAATCTTACTTTTGGGGATTGAGAGGGTATTTACAAAATATTCGCTTCCGGCAAGGCTCAGTTCTTTGCCGTCCAATGCAGCGAAAATTATGTTTTTTGAGGGGCCATTCCCATCCTTTCTCATTTGAGCAAATATCTCGGCAATCTCCAGCAGTGCCGCCACTCCGGAGGCGTTGTCGTCCGCCCCGTTGTAAACGTTCCCCCGGATTGTCCCCAGATGGTCGTAGTGAGCACAAACGACGATATATTCATCAGTGAATTTTTGCGCAGTGACTATTCCCACCACATTCCTGACTGCTATTGAATCGTTGAAATTGAAGGATTGCGTATAGTTCCATTTATATGGTTTCAACCCGAACTCCTTGAATTTTTCTACGAGATATCTCTCCACATATTGCTTACCTTTTGTCCCCGAAGCTCTTCCTTCGGCATAATCATCAGACAGATACGATAATACGGACTTCAGCTTATCTTCGGTCGCGATATTTTCGTGATAAGTCAACCTCTGGGCATAAACGTTGCAAGCCAGAAGCATCAATATGCAGATAATTATCTTTTTCATCAACTTACAAAGGTACGAAGCTGTTTTAAATTTTTTGATATATCTTTACAAATTATTTGTTTAGAAACCGATGAGAAAAGTTGCGATATTCCTCTTTCTGTTGACCGCCACGTTTCAGATGTGGGGACAATATGATCCAGAACACTTTTATTATCGTGGTCGTCAGGCACTTATCGACGGAAAATATGCCGCTGCAATAGAGAGTTTCAATGTCCTTGCACAGATAGACACGACCAGTTATGAGGCCTATTTCTACAGGGGAATCGCAAAATACAATCTCGGAGACTACAACGGAGCCGAAAAAGATTTTGATAGGACTCTGAAAAAGAATCCGCTATATACGCCTGCTTATCATTACAGGGCCATAACTTTAAGTCGTACAGGTCGTTACGAAGATGCTCTGAAGGATTTGGAAGAGGCGGTGGAGCTTCGCCCGAGCTATACGGGGCTCTATTTCAGCCGAGGTGTCACATACTTTTTGTCGCAGCAGTTTGAACTTGCGGTCAAAGATTTCGACCGCTTCATAAAAAGGGAGCCGAAAGAGGGGGCTGCTTATCTGAACCGTGGAGCATCTTATCTGTTCCTCGGAGATACCACAAAGGCACTGAACGACTATAACAGCGCCATTAAGATAAATCGCTATGACCCTGAAGGTTATATCAGAAGATCGAGAGTTTTTGCATTGCAGGAGAACATCCCTGCGGCAATAGAAGATTTGGACCAGGCGATTCTCCTTGACAAGGAGAACACCCTTGCATACTTCAATAGGGCACTTCTGAAATTTGAAGGGAAGAATCTTGCCGGAGCAATCGCCGATTTGGACAAGGTGCTCCAATATGAGCCCGGGAATGCCCTCACCCTTTACAACCGAGCCCTCATTTACGCCAGTCTGGGCGAACTTGAAAAGGCGCTCGACGATTTCGACCGCGTGATAAATATCAATCCGGACAACGTTCTGGCATATTTCAACCGCGCTGCGGTATTTCTCGAGATGGAGCGCTGGCGCGATGCAATGGACGATTACTCCCGTGCCATCAATCTCTATCCCGATTTCGCCAAGGCATATATGAACCGTTCGTATGTCAAGAGCAAGCTGGGGCAGTTCAATTCTTCCAAAAAAGACTACGAAATTGCCCAGGAGAAGATAAGGGAATATAAGGCAAAGACCTCATCTGAAGAGGGTTACAAGGATTTCGCCGACACCACCAAAAAATATGATCGCCTTCTTGCCCTCGATGCCGATTTTGCCAAGGAGAATTTTGACAACGAGCTTCTCCAGTACCGAGACGTAGATATTCGTCTGAAACCTCTGTTCAAGTTTGTCAGCAAGGAGCAGGATTCGGAGAGCAATGTGGCCGCCATCGGTCGCAGGCAGATATACGAACAGGTGGATCAGTTCCTCTCCACAGTCCCGATAGAGATGACGATAGCATCCATAAAGGGGGTAAATACAGAATCGTTGCAGAAAAATTCGGCCATTGTAAATCAGGCGCTTAGGGAAGAGCGCACTGCCGGCAACTTGTTTGCAAAAGCGGTGATGGAGTGTGACACCCGGCAGTACAACTCCGCGATGGTCTATTACGACGAGGCCATAATGGATAATCCCACCAATCCGTATCTGTATATAAATCGCGGAGTGCTCCAGTCCGAGATGATAGACTTCATATCTTCGATGGACAACAACGTGCAGGTGCTTACGCTTGAAAATGAATACACTAC
>JABUTQ010000388.1 GCA_021443605.1 Bacteroidales bacterium
GCAATCATTGCCTGAGCCATCTCTTTATAAGTAGTAATACCTCTATCTACGGCTTTTTCAATAAGGTCGAGTTTTTCGCTCAAAGTGCCCTCTGTTTTATAGATGGCGTCTTTTATAAGATCGAGCTTCTCGGCCAATGTCTTGGACTGGTCTTTGATTGCTGCCAAAACACCGCTGAAATCAGATGTTTCCGTTATTTCATTTTCGAACTTGATGTTTGGCACTTCGCGCTGGCAAGCGCCGAACATCAGCCCAAGGCCTAATGCAAGGCAGAGCGTGATAAGTGTTTTTTTCATAGTTTTTGCGGTTTATTACCCCAAAGATAGCAACAAAACCTTTAAAAATAAAAAACGGCTTGATAAAATATTACCAAGCCGTTGTATTAGAGTTAATTATCAGATTGAATTATCTGATTTTTGCAAATTCGATGTCGGTAATGGCTCTCTTTGCGAGTGCTTCGTCCTTTGCAACCTTTGCAAGCTCTGCATTTGCCTTGGCTGCATCACCCTTGCGGGCTGCGATGATGGCCTTCTTGTAAGAGCATTTTGCGCAGCTCCCCTTGATTGCGGCTTCAGCCTTGTCGAGCTGGTTTGTGAGGATAAGTGCAAGTGCCTCATTGCAGTTGCCTGAGCCTGAGAGCTTCTTGGCTGCCTCTGCATAGTTTCCGTTGAGGATGTCGAGAACGGCAGCATTCTGTGCTCCGTGAGAACATTTAACTTTTGCGAAATATGAAGCGGCCTTGTCGTTTTCACCTGCACGCATTGCAATGACGCCATACATATTGTTTACGCAGCACTGATCCTTGTTGCTCATCTTGTCGAGCATAGCCTTTGCGTCGCTTTCCTTCTCCTGATCCATATAAACGCAAGCACTGTTGAATTTAGCGCGTTCGCTGTTGTATTTGTTGATGGCCTGTTTGAGGATTGTGAGCTTGAGCTTGTTGTCCTTTGTATTTGCTGCGGCGCGGAGAAGAGCCTCTTCGTCAAGAACGTCGATGTTGTTTTCAACGAGGTCTGCAAGCTCTTCGGGAGTGTAGTTCTGATACTCTACGCTGGTGATGAAACGAGCGCGGCGGAGTGCGGGGAGAACGTTGTTAGCAAGTGATTTATAAACACTTGACATATTCTTGATTTCTCTTTCGCGAACTGCAGGGTCGCTGTACATTGAAAGGACGCGAAGGATAAGTTCCTTGTCTTCGATGTTAGATGCGTTTACAAGCTCCTGGAAACCGGCCCAGTCTTCTCCGATGCTCTTGGCGTTAACGTCTCCGGTCTCAAGTTTCTTGGCGACGGTCTTGAATGCCTTTGAAGCAGATTCTTCGCGGCTTGAAGAGAGCTTGTTGTTGAGCTTCTCGGGACCATCCGGTGATGCGTATGCAACGATTTCTGTACCCTTGATGGTGCGACGTTCGTCGTTCATCACGTTTTTCATAGACTCTTGATAAGCCTTTATGTCCTTGCTGTTGAGCTCTGTAGAGCGTACGTTTGAGCTGTTGATGAGATAAAGAATCTGAGCCTCAACGTCTTCGGGGATAACTTCCTGATACTTATCCTTCATAGGCTCGTAAGTACCGTCCTTGCATACAAGCATATATGTGGTGTTGGCACCATCAGCAATCTTGATGTCGTTGGGGAAGTTCACTTCGTAGTTGTTGTAATAAACTGTGGCACGGGCAATTAGCTGAGATTTTTCCATTCCCGGAACATAATCGAAAGTGACGTGTTCTGAGATTGTGGCGCCGTCTTTGGAAACGGTCTTGTAGTTTTCTGTAACTTTTTCACCTTGATATACGAAAGGAGTACCAACTGCTTCTCCACCTTGATATACGATAACGGGAGTAACGACAACCTTAGCTTTGGGGTGGAACCACTCTGCAGGGAAAGTGACGGCAACGTCTGCATTGATGAAACCGCCGACAACTTCGAGAACTTCGGGATCGCAATTGATTTTTACCTGATCTGCGAGTTCTGCCATTTTTGCTGCCTGATTGCAGGATACGAGTGCAAATGCAGCAACAACGAATGTTAAAATCTTTTTCATTCTAAAAATTTATTAGGTTTAATATCAGTTTCTGCAAAAATTATGCTGTATCTTGCAAAGATAGTGTTTTAATGGTAATTCAAAAATAAAATTCGGGGAGATCCTTCGCTGCGCTCAGGATGACTAGCCGCTGCTGCGGCTTTATTAAAACTTCGTTTTGGATTTCGCTTTTTTTTAAAGGGGCTCTGCCCCTGTGACCCCGCTGCTCCGCACCGCTCCCGGGCTTGCCGTATTTGCAGATATGTTCCTGCTCTCTATTGTTGGACACTTCCGCTGCAAATACACGCCCTCCGCTAGCCGCTGCTGCGGCTTTATTAAAACTTCGTTTTGGCATTTCGCTCACTTAATCGTAACTTTGTCGGCAATGGAGATTGAAGAACTACAAAGGATAAAGGCGAAGTTCGGCATTATAGGAAATAATGCCGGGTTGAATCACGCAATAGAGATTGCCACACAGGTAGCGGCAACCGACTTGTCTGTGCTCGTGATTGGCGAAAGTGGTGTGGGAAAGGAGTTTATCCCGCAGGTGATTCACACAGGCAGCCCCCGCAAGCACGGTGTATATATTGCCGTAAACTGCGGCGCCATTCCGGAGGG
>JABUTQ010000382.1 GCA_021443605.1 Bacteroidales bacterium
TCTTGGCAAGACTCTTCCCGAACTTGACGGAAGACTTCTCGGGGAAGCGCTCCTTACCCCCACCAAGATATACGTTAAACAGGTTCTTGAAGTTATCCGTGCCTGCAATGTGCACGGAATCAGTCATATAACTGGTGGCGGTTTTGATGAGAACATCCCCCGCATCCTTTCGAAGGGACAGGGAATCGAGGTTAAGGAAGGTACCTGGGAAATCCTTCCGGTGTTCAAGGTGCTGGAGAAATATGGCAAGATTCCCCATCGCGAGATGTTCAACATCTTCAATATGGGTATTGGTATGGTCATCGCTCTGGATGCTTCGGAAGCGGAAAAGGCAATTTCGATACTCCAAGCTGCCGGAGAAAAGGCTCAGGTAATCGGAAAAGTTGTGGCCGGCGAAGGTGTAACCATTTTGTAAATCGTTATGAAACACAAGATTGCAGTCTTTGCAAGCGGTTACGGAAGTAATTTCGAAGTGATTCAAAAGGCATCCCTTTCGGGTGAGATAAATGCCGAGGTGGTCCTTTTCGTGTGCGACAAGCCGGGGGCTCGTTCTGCTTCGCTGGCTGCTTCCCACGGAATAGAGTCGTTCGTATTCTCCCCAAAGACGTATGCCGGCAAGGCCGCTTACGAGCAGGAGATTGTCGAACGTTGCCGCAAGGCCGGAGTGGAGCTGATTTGCCTGGCCGGATATATGAGGATAGTCGGGGCAACTTTGCTTGATGCCTATCGCGATAAAATCATAAATCTTCATCCGGCGCTGCTTCCGTCATTCAAGGGGGAACATGCCATAGAACAAGCCTTGGAGGCCGGTGTGAAGGTGTTTGGCCCCACAATTCATTATGTTGACGAGACTCTTGACGGAGGGAAAATCATTGCCCAGAAGGCATTCGAATATTACGGCTCAGACCTTGAAGAGTTGACTGCCAAAATGCACGAGACAGAGCACATTTTATACATCGAAACAATCAAAAGGATATTAAGATAATTATCAGACAATGAGAGCATTAGTTAGTGTAAGCGACAAGACCGGATTGGTGGATTTTGCACGTGGGTTGGAAAATGCGGGCTGGGAGATAATTGCCACCGGCGGTACAATGAAATTGTTGAAAGAGAGTGGAATTAAGGTAATCAGCATCAGTGACGTCACCGGATTCCCCGAAATATGCGATGGCAGAGTGAAGACTCTCCACCCGAAAGTTCACGGCGGCCTCCTTGCCAGAAGAGATGATGAAAGTCACCTCAAGGCGCTGAAAGAGAATGAGATAGAATTTATAGACATGGTTTGTGTAAACCTCTATCCATTCGCGGCAACCATCGCAAAAGAGAATGTGACAATGGAAGATGCCATAGAGAATATCGACATAGGAGGCCCTTCTATGCTTCGCAGCGCGGCCAAAAACTGGAAGGATGTCACGGTGGTTTGTGACCCTGCCGATTATGAGACTGTCCTTTCACAGATTCGTGAAAACGGCAACACTACCCGTGAAACCCGCCTGCAACTCTCTGCCAAGGCGTTCACACACACTGCATTATATGATTCCTGCATTGCCGGATACCTCCGTGAAAAGGCAGGCCTCACAAAGAAGCTCTTTATGTCATTTGACGAAGTGCAAAGCCTCCGTTATGGAGAGAATCCTCATCAGCAGGCAGGTTTCTACAGAAGTGCGGAGCACGTTCCATTCTCGCTCGCAGATGCCGTGCAGCTTAATGGTAAGGAATTATCATACAACAATATACAGGATGCAAATGCCGCTCTCAATATGGTTCGTGAATTTACCGAGCCATTCTGCGTGGCAGTGAAGCATATGAATCCTTGCGGAGCCGCAATCGGCAAGGATATTATGGAAGCGTGGACAAAGGCATACGAGGCAGACAAGGTGAGCATCTTCGGAGGCATCGTGGCAATGAACCGAGCAGTCACCGCTGAGGTGGCCGCTTCCCTCAAGCCTATCTTCCTCGAGATCGTTATTGCTCCCGACTTTACGAAAGAGGCACTCGATATCCTCTGTACCAAGAAGAATATCAGGCTCTTGACAGTTGATATGTCCGTTCCGAAGTGTGCCGGGAAGCAGTTCGTGAGTGTGAACGGCGGCGTTCTCGTTCAGGACCAGGATTTTGCAAGCGGAGAAGATTTCGGCAATTGTGTCACTAACCTCAAACCAACCGCCGGCCAGCTGACCGATATGGAGTTTGCCTGGAAAATTGTCAAGCACGTGAAATCCAATGCGATAGTTGTAGTGAAAGATGGTCGTACAGCAGGTGTTGGCGCAGGACAGATGAATCGCGTGGGCTCTGCGGAGATTGCCCTCAAACAGGCCGAGGCCGCCGGGCTGAAGGAAGATATAGTATTGGCTTCAGACGGATTCTTCCCGTTTGACGATTCTGTTGAGATGGCTGCAAAATATGGAGTCAAAGCGATAGTCCAGCCGGGGGGAAGTGTCCGTGATGAAGATTCCATTAAGAAAGCCAATGAGCTGGGAATCAGTATGATATTTACCGGAGTAAGACATTTTAAACATTAAGAAGCTGTTTAAATTTGATTCAAAATTTTATTTATGGAATGTTTTTGAGTAGATTTGCATTGTTTGTGAAGGAGTATAGCTGGGGCTATATGACTGAACAAATAATG
>JABUTQ010000025.1 GCA_021443605.1 Bacteroidales bacterium
GGAGTTACCGGTATCGGTGCCATAATCCAGTATTGCACAGGATTCAATGTCAGTTATTCATTCTTTATCATCAATGCGTTTTTGCTGCTGATAGGTTTGAAGGTGCTTGGTAAAGCATTCGGAATGAAGACGATATACGCAATTATTGCCGTTACCGTGCTGTTGAGGGTTATGCCAATGGTTATACCTCAGGATTTCATAGACGCCTTCGCCGGACAGGAAAACGGCAAACTCCTTTGCACAATCGTCGGCGGTATGCTCATCGGCTCCGGAATCGCCACTGCATTCATGCAAGGTGGAAGCACCGGAGGTACCGACATAATCGCCTTGATGATAAATAAATACCACAGTATCACCCCCGGAAAGATATTGGCAGTGCTGGATATCATAATTATCACCTCTTCTCTTATTATCCCTTCTGACGGAGGTATGGGAGCTCGTGTGGCTACCGTATTTTATGGATATATTCTGGCCGGTGTGAGCAGCGTTACCCTCGATTTATCCCTTTCGGGGAGCAAACAATCTGTTCAGATTTTTATTTTCTCAAAGAAGTACAGTGAGATTGCAGACCGTGTTTTGGCGGAGACTCATCACGGCTTGACAATCCTTTCCGGACAAGGATGGTACACAAAAGATGACGTAAAACTGGCAATGGTGGTCGTTCGCAAGACTCAATCGAGTGAAATTCTCAGAATCGTGAAACAAGTGGATGACACCGCTTTTGTGTCTGTATGTAGCGTTATGGGCGTCTACGGCCGCGGTTTTGACAAAATAAAAAATTAAAAATTTTTCAGAAAAATTTAAAAAAGTACAATACGGGCTTTAGAACTGAAGAGCAGGGGATTTCGTCCTCTGCTCTTTTTTATTTTTGTCTCGAAAACAAAAATGAAAAATTGAAATGAGTCAGTATCTTTTTTGGATCCTTTTTGCTCTTGCAGACCTTTTTGCGATGGTTGTGATTTACCAGTTGCTTGTGGTCAAGATTGGGCGGATAGAGAAACCTTGCAACAATGAAGAATCGGGGAGTGGGCAGCAGGTGTCACCTTATCCCGTGGTGGGAGATGAATCGGAAGAGGGCACGGAGTTACACGATTACAGTGCAATAGACGATTACAAATACGTATCCCATCGTTTTGTCATTCTGCTGAAGGAAAAGAAACTTTATCTTGATCCCGATCTCAAGATGCAGAGTGTGGCTGATATGCTCCATACCAACAGGACCTATCTTTCAAAAGCTATCAATTCGGTTTATGAAATGAATTTCAATTCAATAGTGAACAGGGAGAGGATAAGGGAGGCCACGGCGATGTTTGCCGAGAATCCCGATATGAAGATAACCGAATTGTGCAGCAAATCGGGCTTCAAGTCTATGGCAACCTTCAATTCTGCTTTTTCACGCACTACCGGCAAAACCCCTGCGGAATGGTGTAAGAACTATAAATCAAAAAATAGCAGAAATGTTGAGGTGGATGAAGCTTATCAGGAAAAAGCACAGCAGGAGGATAGCCGTTGACACAGAACGTGTGATGGCTTTGTTGGATCGAACTATGGTCAAGGAATCACTTTTTCTGGATAACGGACTCACGATGAGAGAGCTTGCAAGACGTGCGGGCACCAACAGGACATACGTGAGCCAGGTTATGAAAGTTGCGGGGGTGAGTTTTTATGACTATGTAAATGGTTTCAAGCTCAGGTATTTGGCTGAGCATGCAGTGGAATTTTATGAATTAAAGATTACGGCAGAGGAGATTGCTGAGAAATGCGGTTTTTCAAATGCCCGTTCAATGAACAAATGCGTAAAGAAAGAGTATGGAGTATCATCAATGAGATTCATAAAGGAGAAGTTCCTGAATATGAATAATTCGGAATAATGGCTGAGTGCCTGGAATACAGATAATTAGACGAAACGGCATTGTTGATGGGGCGATTGGGACTTCGGTCGCCTGCAGGTTTGTACTAAAAATTTAACACAATGATTCCCAATGTCTTATTATTTTATTTCTTGTTGTTGCTGACCATTGTGATTGCCGTGCTTGTCGTGGTGATATTCGCCCGGGTGAAACGGATAAAATGTTGCCTGAAAATGTTGGTGACTAAAAGAGGGTCGGAAGGTGAAATTCCGGAGGATGGTGAGAGTGAGAAGGAGCTTTGCCCTCTCGTTCATACAGAATATGTCTTTGAAGAGTGCAGCGATATGATTCAGAAATTCCTGTCTCTGATTAAGGATGAAAAACTACTGATGGATCCAAAGTTGACCATTCAGAAAGTGGCTGATATTCTGAGGGTTGACAAAAGAGAGTTGTCAAAGGCCATAAATGCCGAACTCAACAGCAATTTCAACGCCATCGTCAATAAGGAGCGGATAAGGCTGTTTGCCAAAGAGTTTTCCAATAATCCGGAGCAGGATATTACAATGTTGTACGGCTCGCTCGGATTTACCAACGAGAACACTTTCAGAAATGCATTTTCACGGGAGATGTATATGACTCCCGTTTTGTGGTGCAAGAAGATACGAACAGAGTTTAGAAAGACGAAGAACTGGCCGCCGTCGTTGTAGTGCTCCGTCATCCTGAGCGAAGTGCTCCGTCATCCTGAGCGAAGTGCTCCGTCATCC
>JABUTQ010000255.1 GCA_021443605.1 Bacteroidales bacterium
GGTTTCGATCCCAAGGCACCTGCCGGTGATGGCGGTATCGAACTGGTATGCAGCGCCTACGATTTGTCCCAGAACATCGTGGTGCCTGCTGAGGAGATTGCATTCCCGTTCAAGATGCAGGCACTTGTGCCAAATGGTACCAAGAAGTTTACGGTTGACATATCATCTACCAATTCAAACTTTATGGGATCTTTGTCAACAGTTGGAGGCTCGAAGCTTGATCTTATCAACCCTTCTGCCGATGCAATGGGTATCTTTGATATTGTACCTTTCCCTCACGGCTCGGAACTTCTGAATGCCACCACAATTGATTTCGACCTTTCCGGTGCACAGGGACCGCTGCTTGCTTTCCCGGGCGTACATACTTTCAAAATGAACGTTACGGACAACAAGGGGTGCAAGAATAGTATTGACGTTATACTCGAAGTAAAATAAGGAGGGAGAATTATGAAACTGAACAGATTTTTTACAATATTGGCATTATGTGCTTTTGCCCTTTCTTCCTGCACGAACAGTGAATTGGTGGAAGAGAACAATGGCGGTATCAGCCTCAAATTGTTGGTAAACGGCAGCGAGGGTGTTGAAACCAAGGCGGAAATGACTAAGAATGAGGTTCTTGCCACTGCAAAGATAAAAATCTACAAAGCCGATTTCTCCGGTCTTGTAAGACAGTACGTCTTTGGAGAAATGCCCGAGGTGTTGTATCTCCCCGCAGACAGCTATAGAATTGACGTTGAGGCAGGTGAGATGACCAAAGCCACTCCCGAAAAAGCATCTTGGGAACAGCCGAGCTGGTCAGGATCCAAGAATGTGGACATCAGTGCCAATTCAAGCTCAAGTGTTGCTATTACCCTCAAGGTTTGCAATGTGATGAGCCAGGTGAAGTTTGATGAAAGCGTAGGCAGATTGTTCGATGCCGGATATACCGTGAAAGTTGGTACGGGGAAAGATGCAAATCTGACTTATACTGCTGCTGATGAGGGTAAAGACGGCTTCTTTATCGTAGAGGGTTTCGAGCCGTCTCTTATTTGGGAGTTCACCGGTAAATTGAAAGACGGTACTCCGGTTACCAAGACCGGCACGCTCGATGCTGTCAAGGAAGGATACAGATACATCATCGGGTTTAAATACACCGAAACAGACGGCTTGTTGGTATTTACAGTTGTCGTAGATGACACCGTAACTGCCAAGAACGACAACATCTCATTCATAGCTACTGCCACAGGTATTGCAGAGTCAAGCAAATACGAGATCTGGGCAGGCCACTTCACCGCTCACGCAGACGTGGATGAGACCGAGTACGACGCAAGCAAGGTATATTTTGAATACAGGGAAAAGGGTGCCTCTTCTTGGACACAGGCTACAGCTACTCGCGAAAGCGAAGGTTCTTTCTCAGCCGTCTTTACAGGATTGAAGCCGGTGACTGAATATGAATACAGGGTTATGGTCACACCTGTTGGTGAAGAGACTGCAATTGCCCTTGATGCTCCTTATTCAATCGTGACGGAAGCAGCTCCCGCCGTACCGAACGGCAGCTTTGAGTTCACCAGCAATGTTGAGAGCAGCAACTATAAATCTCTTCACGACCCGAATGCATCGGACCCTACTCTTAGGGATAAATGGTGGGATAGCGGTAACCCCGGTTCCACTATGTTGGGAAGTGGTTGGCAGATTTGCTACCCTCAAAGTGATATTGCGAAGGGTGAAAATGGTAGCGCTCTCGTTAGTGGATCTCAGTCCATGTGCTTGGAATCACGATTCGTTGCATCGACTAAATTCGCCGCCGGAAACCTTTTCTGCGGCCATTTCGGGGAAACAATCGGTACCAAAGGAGGTACGGTTTATTTTGGTCGTCCGTTCACGGGAAGGCCGACCGGACTCCGTCTCTGGGTGAAATATAGTGGTGGTTCTATTAATCGTGTCGGTGATGTTCCGTCAGGCCTTGTACAACAAGGCGATCCCGACAAGGCCAGCTTGAAGGTGGCTCTCGGCACTTGGTCATATACTGAGTATGGCGGAGACAGAAACAGCCCTATATGCGTAAATACCACAGAATGGAGCACTTTTGTCGATTTCAATGAAGATATGGCAAAGGACAATGGTGGAACAATCGCTTGTGGAGAAAAAATCATAGCTACCGGCGAATACAAATCTTGGACACAAATCACCATCCCCATCAACTACAACGAGAAAAAGATGAAGACTCCAACCCATATTGTAATCTCGTTTGCGGCATCAATGTACGGTGATTATTTCACCGGCTGTGATTCCAGCAAATTGTGGGTTGACGCAGTTGAGCTGCTTTACGAATAATGAAATTCCGAAGAATCATATTCGCCTGCGTGGCGACATCCTTGATGATGCTTGGTCAAGTTTCTTATGCACAGAAACTTGACCGAGGATTGTCGATATCATCAATGCAGCCTTTCGCCCAGAAGGGGACTTGGATGATAGGCGGTACTGCCAGTTGGACATACCACAACAACGAAAAGTTCAAGTTTCTGATTGCAGACAATTTGACCTCCACAGGTTATAGTTTGGGTGTCAGTCCGGCGGTCTGCTATATGTTTGCCAACAATATGGGAGCCGGTATG
>JABUTQ010000406.1 GCA_021443605.1 Bacteroidales bacterium
GTAGCTCGTCGGGCTCATAACCCGGAGGTCGGAGGTTCGAGTCCTCCCTCCGCTACTAAAAAAAAGCGGTAGACCAAAAGTCTGCTGCTTTTTTTATTGCCATTACGTTTTTTTCTGTCATTCTGCTTTTTTGTCATTCTGCTTTTTTTTGTCATTCTGAACGCAGTGAAGAATCTTTTTCTTTAATCATCAGAACAGCGGTGCGACGGCGTCTTTTGCGGAGAGGATTGCTTCTTCGGGGGAGATGCCCCAATCGATATTGAAATGGGGATCGTTCCAGCGGTAGCTCCCTTCGGCATCGGGTGCGTAGTAGTTGTCGCACTTGTACTGGAATTTGGTATTGTCTTCGAGTACTGCAAACCCGTGTGCAAATCCCCTCGGGATGAAAAACATCTTCTTGTTTTCTTCGGTAAGGACAACCGATACGTATTTGCCGAATGTGGAGGAGCTTTCACGAAGATCGACTGCGACGTCGAGCACAGCCCCTTTCACAACCCTCACGAGTTTTGCCTGGGCAAATTCCCCTTTTTGGAAGTGCAACCCTCGCACCACCCCTCTTTGGGCAGAGAATGATTCATTGTCCTGCACAAAATTCACCGGCCCGATGACAGACTGCAGCTCGCGGAGCGAAAATGTCTCCATAAAATAGCCGCGACGGTCTCCAAATACCTTTGGCTCAATGATATATACTCCTTCGATATCGGTCTTGACGTAGTTCATGTTATTGCATTCTTCTAAGACATTTCTTCAAGCTGTCTTTCCACAAAGGGACTTCCACCCCAAAATCGCGGACAATCTTCTCCTTGCAGAGATACGAATACTGCGGGCGGGTTGCCTTCTGTGGATAATCGGCAGAGGAAATTCCGTTCACGCGGCATCTTAAACCCTTGTAAGTCATTATGTAAGTGGCAAATGTCTGCCAGCTGCAAGAACCTTCGTTACTGAAGTGATAGATTTCTCCCTTGTATTCCGAGGCTTTCGGAATAATCTTTATAATCGCTTTTGCAAGGTCTGCGGCGTACGTGGGGGAGCCAATCTGGTCGTTGACGACATTTATCACTTTATGTGTGCCACCGAGAGTAATCATTGTCTTTACGAAATTTTTTCCGTAGGGTGAGTATAGCCACGACGTCCTGATGATAACTCCCGCCGTGCCGATACGCCTGATTTCTCTTTCTGACTCATATTTGCTTGAACCATAGACTGATAGGGGGTTAGGTCTGTCACTTTCTCTATACGCGCCCCATTTTTTTGCTCCATCGAAAACATAATCGGTCGAGATGTGGATAAGGGCTGCACCAAGCTCTTTTGCTGCCTGTGCGAGCACCGATACCCCCTTGACATTCACCTTTTTGCATAATTCGGGGTCATCTTCCGCCCGCTCTACGTCAGTGTAAGCGGCACAATTCACAATCGTACCGATATTGTGCTCAACAAGGAATTTCGTTACATCTTTTTTTGAACAGATATCAAGTGCGTGGACAATCCCATCTTCCACTATATCAGTGTAGAAAACGTTGGTGCGTTTCTTTTCGAGGCGCATTATCTCTTTCCCGAGCTGTCCGTTGGCACCGGTTATCAATATGTTCTTCATCGTTTTTACAAAGATTTTTACAAAGATAATCCTCAAAAATGATTTATGGCAATTTTTTCTTAACTTTGTAGTTTGTAAAAATTATAGTAATATGGATTACAATACTCAAAGGGAAAAATTGATACTGCCCGAGTACGGAAGGCACATACAGAAGATGATTGAGGCAGTCAAAGGGATTGAAGACAAAGAGAAGAGGAGCGAGCAGGTAAGGGCTATTGTGCAGGTAATGAGCATTTTGAATCCTCATCTGAAAGATATGCCGGACTACAGGCAGAAACTATGGGACCACGTTTATATGATTGCTGGTTACGACCTCGACATCGACTCTCCTTATCCTGCACCAGAGCCGGCTGAGCTTGCATCCAAGCCGAATCCGATTCCAATCACCAGGACGCCCATCAAGGCAAGCTGCTATGGGAGAAACATAGAAAATATGATAGATCTCGTTGCAAATCACGAGGATGACGAAGTGAAAAATGAGATGATACGCACACTGGCAATCTATATGCGTCAGCAGTATCTCATTTGGAACAAGGACAACGTCGCTGACGAGACTATCTTCGCCGATATGGAAAAACTCTCTATGGGCAAGTTGAAAGTGCCGGAGGGAATCTCTCTCGGCCCCATTTCCGGAGAGTTCAACCGTCCGGGAATGACATTCCAGAAGAATTTCAAGAAGTATGGCAAAAAAGGGAAAAAGAACAACAACAAAAAAGACAGATAGCGCCAAAAAGGCGGCAGCCAGGGAGCCTGTTGTCTCTATGCGTATGAAGATTGTCAGGATTATCCTGGGACTCTTCTGCGTTGTGTTGTGCGTCTTTACAGCCGCTGCACTCTTCTCATATACATACACCTGGATGGCAGACCAGAGCCTTGTGAGCGATCCGGATGCGTGGAATGTCCATTTGCAGGCGAGCAATATCTGTGGTAAGATTGGTTTCTTTTGGGCTGATTTCCTGATAGCCAAGTTGTTTGGTCTCGGGGCTTT
>JABUTQ010000006.1 GCA_021443605.1 Bacteroidales bacterium
AGGAATATATATTCGTCTCTGCCTAAGGGAGTTACATATCCGGTTATCTCTTTGGATGCAAGTGGTGGCACCAAAACTGCGGCCATTTCATATCTGATAAAGGGAGATTTGCCTTCTCAGGAACTTGTGAAATATGCCCAAGACCGCATAGTACATCCGATATCGGCAATCGATGGGGTTGACAATGTGAACATCAGTGGCGGATCTCCGTTTGAGTGGGTTATTACCTTCGACAATGAAAAGGCCGAGACTGCGGGGATTGGTGCATCTGACATATCGTCCGCTTTCCGAAACTACTTTTCGGAGGATGTGTTGGGGCTTACCCAAACTCCCGAAGGAATTCTTGCGGTGCTCCTGAATACCAATCATTCGGATGATTTTGGCGCGATACCAATCAAAAAATACGAAGGGCGCATCATCTGTCTGCGCGATATAGCCGATTGGAGTTACCGCGAGTCGCTGCCGGACAGCTATTATCGCGTTAACGGACTCAATACCGTGACTCTTGCAGTTGGCGTTTCTAATCAAGACAATCTGTTGGTGACGGTCAAGAATGTCAAGAAGACGATGGAGAGTCTGCAGAGCCGTTTTCCGGAGCAGATTACAGTGAGCATTGCGCAAGACTCGTCTGAATACGTAACGTCAGAACTGAACAAGATATATCTCCGTACAGGGCTTTGCCTGCTCATATTGCTCATTTTTATATATCTGACAAGCAGGTCGTTGCGGTATCTTTTCGTGATATTTTCAACCCTTGTCGTCAATATCCTGACGGCGCTGGCGATTTACAACTTTGCAGGGATTCAAATTCATATCTATACCCTTGCGGGCATTACAGTTTCGTTGGGAATCATAATCGACACCACCATCGTTATGGCCGACCATTATCGGGCAGAGCACAACAGAAAGGCTTTCGGAGCTATTGCCGCTGCGGTGGGTACCACAATCGTGGCTCTGTTGTTGGTGTTGTTGTTGCCGGAGAGCGAGCGGGCAAACCTCACTGATTTTATTTTTGTAATAATCGTAAACCTTTCCCTTTCACTTGTAATTTCGTATTTCTTTGTACCTTCTCTATTGGAAGTTTTCCCTGTAGAAATCAGAGGTATTTCTCTAAGAAGAAAGCATTTTTATGCTTCATTGTCAAGCGTTTACAGGCGATATATCAATTGGGGGACAGCTCACCGATGGGTGCTTGTCCTGGTGTTTGTAATGGCATTCGGCATCCCCGTGTTCCTCCTTCCCAACTCCAAGGATTTGAAAGAAAAGAAAGATAAGACATTCCTTGAAAACGTTGCGGAGAAAGTTGTGAATTGGAGTCCTTATGGCGATAACAGGGTTATGATAGACAAGATTCTCGGCAGTTCATTCGGACGGTTTTACTCTTCGCTGTCCAAGAGCAATTTCTACCGCGAGCCCCAAAAGAAGGTGCTCCACATCAATGCCGGATTGCTGGAGGGTTGTACTGTGCACCAGCTGAACGAAGTGGTGAAGTCGATGGAGAACTACCTTGCTCAATTCGATCAGATTGAGAGTTTCACAACAAGTATCACAAGCTACAGAAATGCCGATATATCAGTTTATTTCAAGCCTGAGTATGAGAATACGGGATTTCCCATCAGCCTCAAATCAGAAGTTATGCACATTGCAAGCAACTTCGGTGGGGCAAACTGGAGGGTTAACGGCATAGATGACAGTTTCTTCAACAACAACATAGTCTCTTTCGGCAAATCGAACGCGATTACGCTTAAAGGATATAATTTCAAGGAGTTGTGCCGTTTTGCCGGTATCCTGATCGAGTATCTTTCCGAGAACCGTCGCGTAGATGGCCCTGAGTTGTGGGGAGCGGGATATGGCAACGTGCCGGATACTGAGTTTAATCTCGACTATGATTATGAGCGGTTGGCCGTGCTTGGAATATCACCTCAAGACTATTATAGCGCATTGTCCAATCGGCTATATTCCAATCGTTTGACTGCTACTGCCATCTTGAGATCGGCATCGCTCAACACTTACGACCTTTGGAATATGAAGAATACCCCCATCGTCGTTGATTCCGTAGGTGTTGTCCTTTCGGATGTCGGTTCAATCGAGAAGAAGCGCAGCGGTATCGACATTTTCAAGGAAAATCAGATATTTGAGGCGAATGTGGTATTCGATTTCATCGGATCCACCGAATTGTGCAAGAAAGTGACGGAAAAGGCGGTAAAGTATATGAACGAAGAGGTGCTTCCGGTCGGCTTTAAGGCGGAGGCCGGAGGTAGGGGTTGGTTTAATCAGAATAAAGAGAAATTTGCTTGGCTTATACTGCTGATAGTCCTTGCGATATACGTTATGCTGTCGATAGAGTTCAATTCGCTGCGGTATCCTTTTGCAGTCATATTTATGATACCGGTCTCGTTCATCGGTCTTTTTCTCGTATTCGGCCTTTCAGACTTTATGTTTGACCAAGGGGGATTCGCTGCCCTCGTGATGCTTTGCGGGATTGTGGTAAATGCCGGCATCTATCTGACTGATACGTATTTACAATATAGTAATCGTGATGCTTCCAATAATTGTTTGCC
>JABUTQ010000090.1 GCA_021443605.1 Bacteroidales bacterium
CACCATTGCAGAGCAAGTGCCTTCAGTGAAGTTTGTCCAGTAAGTGAGGACAATCTCATTTTCTCCGTTGACATTGGCCTTGACATTGTTCTCACCCTCTTTTATGTAAAGCGTAGGTGCTTCAACATTGCCTGCATTGAAGTTAACCACTGCCATTGCAAAGATACCGTCTGTATCCATTGCAAGGATGTTTACGAAACCATCTACAAGAGGATCCGGAGCAATAACTGTAAGTTCGCAGTTGATAACGTCACCAGATACCTTCTTTGAGCTGCTCTTAACAATGTAGTTTCCGTCTGAAGAGGCGCTGACAACAACATTGCTGCTGGCTCCGCTTATCTGGTACTTAACGGTAACTGTCTCACCTGCTGCAAGTTTGATTGCGTTTCCTGAAATGTTGCTTATTGTAATCTTCTTAACCGGCTTTTTGGGAATAACGATAGTAGTCTCATCAGTGTCGTTAAGGACTATGGTCACTGCATCTGTACCGTCTGTAATACTCTTCAGGAATGAGTCACCGGGATCGCCCTTGGGCCCCTGAGCTCCTTGTTGTCCGGGGATTCCTTGAGCCCCTTGCTGTCCGGGAGTTCCGTTTTGCCCAGGATTGCCAGTTGCCTGGCCAAGTTCTGTCCAACTTGCTCTATTATCATAAGAGATATACCATTTGCCATTCTCAATCTTGAAAACAGGTGTTATGCCATCCTTTCCATCTTGTCCGGGATTTCCTTGAGGACCTCTTTCACCGTCAGATCCATCAGCTCCGGGCCTACCTTGAGAACCATCTTCACCAACTGCCTTTACCTTATTTTTTTGATTGTCAAGAAGCCATTCGCCATCTATTTTCCAATACCACTTTCCGTCAGTATCCTGAGCAACTGATATAATTGGTGAGTGACCATCCTCTCCGTTTGAGCCATTTGAACCATCCTTGCCATTCTTGAGCTCTGCAGAGGTTCCGTCTGAGAAACTGATGATATAACCATCTGAAGTAGGAGTTACGGACGAAACATAAACATTGTTCTGGAGTGCAGTGAGAGCTCTCTGGAGCCCGCTCACATTGGTATTGATGGTCGAAACTTGTTGTTGCAGATTGTCAAATGCAGACCATGTCGGGAACTTGATGGTGGTTTGTCCATCTGCGAGGGTAATAACAACCCAATTGCCATTCGTATCGACGTTTACACCTTGAAATATTGAATCTCCGGTAACAGGACCGCAGTCATTCCATGTATCACCATTATTTGTCGAGCACCAAAGGTGGTCAATGCCGGTAGTTTCATCTTTTCTTATCTCAAAGGTAGGCTCGCTACCATCCTTTCCCGGAGCACCGTCTTGTCCTGGAGTACCATTCTTTCCGTCTTCACCTACAGCTTTTACTTTCTCCCCGTTTTCGTTAAGAAGCCATTCGCCATCGATAGTCCAATACCACTGATTATCAGTATCTTGTGCAACGCTGATAGATGGAGTGCGTCCATTTTCACCATCTTGCCCCGGTGTTCCATTTGTACCATCCTTTCCAGGAGCACCATTTTCGCCATCCTTGCCGTTATAGATTGTGGCCGTGGTGTTGTCTGAGAAGCAGATTGTCCATCCCTTCAAACCATCTTCCTCTATAGGAGTTACTGAAGTCACAAATACATTGTTTTGGAGGTTGGTGACAAGAGTCTGAAGTCCGGAGATGTTACCATTTGCAAGCATTACCACCTTCTGGAGTTCGTTGAAAGCATACCAAGTGGGAAGTTTGATTTCTGATCCGTCAGCAAGTTTGAAAATTACAAATTCATTGTTTGAATCGTCAATTTTCTCGAACATTGCATCACTGCTTGTTCCACTCTCACTTACTGCCTTACCGAGTTTTACCCAAGTAGAATCGTTGTCGTATGAAACATACCAGAACTCATTTTCAATCTTAAGGTGGGGAGTTACACCTGAATCACCTTTAGCGCCATTTTCACCTTCCTGGCCAGGTTCACCGTCCTTGCCAGGCATACCATCAACGCCATTCGCCTTGACTTTGTCTCCTCCTTGATCAAGAAGCCAGTCCCCATCGAGTGTCCAGTACCAAACGCCGTCAGCATCAAGATGTACGCCGATTATTGGGGTGTGTCCATCAGCACCTTTGATGCTGTCTCCCTTATCTCCTTTATCTCCTTTTTCACCCTTCTCGCCGTGATAGATTGTAATGGGTTCACCTTTAGAAAAATTAATTGTGTAGCCAACATTCTCTCCGCCAGAGGTTATCGGAGTTACAGAGGTCACATAGTCTTTGTTTTGAACTGCGTCTACGAGACCTTGAAGCGCTGTGACGTTTGTGTTGAGATCTTTGCATATCTTCTCAAGTGAAGAAATCCTTGCCTCATGATCGTCAAGTTTATTCCAAATTTTAGAGTCGTCATAGCACGACACGACCATCAGCATTACGCCTACAAAAGCCGCAATCTTGAATAATTGTTTCATAGTAAAAGTATTGTTATAATATGTTTTTGTTTGGGAATTATTGGCGAAGATAATATTACTTCTGAATTTTTAAAATAACGTCAAGCTAAAAACGAT
>JABUTQ010000201.1 GCA_021443605.1 Bacteroidales bacterium
ATATTTATCAAGATAATCATCGACAGCACAATGAAAAAAGGCAACATACTCGTAGTTGATGACAAGAAGGAGATCCGGCAGGCGGTGAGTCTGCTGCTGGGGCAATATTTTGCAAAGGTGGTGGATATCGCCAATCCCGATGACATAGAGAAAAACATAGAAGATATTGACGTAGTGCTGTTGGATATGAATTTTAGGGCGAAGGTGACCAACGGCAATGAAGGGTTGTATTATCTGGACCATCTGAAGGCAAGGCATCCCGACATTCAGGTAGTGGTTTTCACGGCATACGCAGAGATAGACCTTGCAGTTGAAGCCATCAGGCGCGGAGCGGTCGATTTTGTGGTGAAACCCTGGGATAATGCAAAGCTGGTCGCCTCCATCCAGAATGCATATAACCTGCGCCGTTCGCAGAGAGACATCCGTCACATCAAAGAGCTTAAAAACGAGCTTACTGCCTCGAGCGAAATGTATTGGGGGACATCCGATGCGATGAGCATCCTTCGCAAGACCGTCGGCAAGGTGTCGGGCACTGACGCCAACATCCTTATTACAGGTGAAAATGGCACAGGCAAGGAGGTGCTTGCCCGGGAGATTCACAATCTGTCGCTCAGGCGCAACGAACTGATGGTGACAGTGGATCTCGGAGCCGTGCCTGAAAGCCTTTTCGAGAGCGAACTGTTTGGTCACACCAAGGGTTCATTCACCGATGCCCACGAGGACAGGGCCGGCAAGTTTGAGGTTGCGTCCGACGGCACTCTTTTCCTGGATGAAATAGGCAATCTGCCGTATAACCTTCAAGCGAAGTTGCTTTCCGCATTGCAGACCGGCAGAATCACCCGCATTGGCTCCGTGAAGCCTATTGAAGTAAATGCGCGTATTATATGCGCCACAAACAGAGATGTAGAGGCGATGGTTGCGGAAGGGACATTCCGCGAGGATTTGATGTACCGAATCAATACCATTCATCTGCACATTCCGCCTCTGCGAGAGCGAAGGGAGGACATTCTGCCATTGGCGGAGATATTCCTGCGTGAATATGTCCGCAAATACAACAGACGCATTGATGGATTCAGCTCCGATGCTGTCAAGGCGATGATGGGATACGAGTGGTATGGCAATATACGCGAACTGCGTCACACTGTTGAGAAGGCAGTAATTATGACCGAAGGAGGCAAGATTTCCGCTGCCGACCTGTTGCTGAGAAAATCTGTTGCAAAAGCACCAAAGGAGAGCGCTACAACTCTTGATGAGATTGAGGCCTCGGCTATCAGAAGTGCCATTGACGAACTTGACGGCAATATGAGCGCTGTTGCTTCCCGTCTCGGCATCACCCGCCAGACATTGTATAACAAAATAAAGAAATACGGCTTATGATGACCTCCAAACAGAAATTGCAGTTCCTGCTGGATGCCATCCAGAGCGGAGATTTCAACTTCCAGTTCAGCATGGAAGGGCGCAACTCCGGAATCAACGCCACACTTAACCGGGTACGCGACATCCTTCACGAAGAGGAAGAGAAGATTCGTGCTCGAGAGCAATATTACGCAGTTATACTTGATAATCTGCCCATTGGCATAATTGTGATGGATTCCGAAGGGCGGGTCTTTCAGAAAAACTCCACTCTGATGAAAATGTTCGGCTTGGAGGTCTTCACCCATATAAACCAACTCGGTTTCAGGGGTGAGGAACTTGTTTCCGAGCTGATGGATATCAAACCAGGAGAGACGCAGGATATAAAACTGAGCAGCGAGAGAGGCGCAGTGCACTACTCGCTGTCAGCATCTGAAGTCGGATATGATGGTAAAAGACTGAAATCAGTAACTGTCAGTGATATAGGGAGTGCACTCGATGCCCGTGAAACTGACTCTCAAGTGAA
Organism: Bacteroidales bacterium; assembly: GCA_021443605.1. Lineage (GTDB taxonomy): Bacteria > Bacteroidota > Bacteroidia > Bacteroidales > UBA932 > Equibacterium. Next base: position 1,880 of record JABUTQ010000201.1, read on the forward strand.
GTTGACGAGGGTTTTGACACACGAGATAATGAACTCGCTTGCCCCAATAACCTCTTTGAGCAACACTTTACAGTCAATTAACTCAGACCCTCAGGTGGCCTCCGGCCTCGAGACAATTCAATCCACTGCCTCAGGGCTTATCGATTTCGTCGATTCATACCGCAAGTTCACCAACCTGCGAAAACCGGTCAATGAGGCCTTTGCTATAAAACCAGTTACCGAAGGCATTATTGACCTTATGCAAGAGTCGTTTCCGGCAGTTCATTTTGGTATTTCAGCCAATCCTGAAGACGTTATGATTTACGCAGACAAAAGCCTGATTACTATGGCCGTCACCAATCTTGTAAAAAATGCTGCTGAAGCAGTTGCCGAAGGCGGCAATGTTGAAGTGGATATTTCTATAGACAAGGAAGAACGGGTTATTGTCGCAGTTTCCGATGACGGCCCTGCCATCCCCGAGGATGTTGCACAGGATATCTATACCCCATTTTATACTACCAAGTCAAACGGCAATGGCATCGGTTTGAGCATCACACGACAAATCGCCCACCTGCACAAGGGAACTCTTCAGCTGACATCGAACATTGATGGAAAGGTGGAATTCACGATGGGAATATAACTTTTCGCCTAAACCCAACATTTTGGCAATTAGTACACTTTTAGTACAC
>JABUTQ010000226.1 GCA_021443605.1 Bacteroidales bacterium
CCGCTGATATTCAGTTATTTGGTTAAATATTATCTCTTAATACTCTTCCTCGTTAAAGAAGAAATCATCCTTTGTAGGGTAGTCGGGCCAGATGTCTTCTATGGAATCATATACGTCGCCGTCGTCTTCAAGGTCCTGGAGGTTCTCGATTACCTCGAGTGGCGCACCAGAGCGTGTTGCATAGTCAATCAATTCGTCTTTTGTTGCCGGCCAGGGGGCATCTTCCAATTTGGAAGCAAGCTCTAATGTCCAATACATAATATCAAGATTTTTAGATAGTTAATTATTACTCAATTTTTAAAAGGGGCGCAAAGATATAAAAAATATTAGAAGCCGTAAAATTTGAATCAAATTTAAACAGCTTCTATACACAAAACTCTTGTATTACGGAATCCATTTATCCTCTTCCCCACCGCTGACGACACACAGGTAACGGGCCAAAACAAATAAATAATCTGAAAGACGATTTATATAGCGACTCCCTTTTAGATCCTCTTCGGAGCGATTTTCTATCGACACCGCACTCCTTTCGCACCGACGGCAAATTGTGCGTGCCACATGCGCTTCTGAACTGATTCGCGGAGCTCCGGGAAGCAGAAAAGTATTCTGAGGAGGAAGCAATGCAGTCATCCTGTCTATTTCACTTTCGAGAAAATCTGTCTCGGCAAGGTCGAGTGGCTTTAGTTTCGCCACCTCCTTGTCGGCAGCCAGATGGGCAGATACGTTCATCAAGTGAACCTGAATCCGCCGTAAATCATTTGCAATATCAAATTTCTGTATATCAATACATTCTGAGCGTAGAACACCCAGATGCGAAATCAATTCATCAACATTTCCGTATGCTTCAACGCGCGGATGGGCTTTGCTTACCCTCGTGCCACCCACGAGAGATGTTGTACCTCCGTCACCGGTCTTTGTGTAAATCTTCATATCTTTTTCAATTTCTCGTCTGATTCTATCTTGCCGTCTCTCAGGCGGATAACGCGATGGGCGTACCTTGCGATATCCTCTTCATGGGTCACGAGCACCACCGTGTTTCCTGATGAATGAATCTCTTCAAAAAGTTTCATTATATTTTCCGACATCTTTGTGTCCAGATTCCCCGTAGGCTCATCCGCCAGCACGATTGATGGCTTGTTTATCAACGCCCTGGCGAGCGCCACACGCTGCCTCTGCCCTCCTGAAAGTTCATTCGGCCTGTGCTCCATCCGGTCTGCCAGCCCAACTGCACGCATTGCCGCAGCAGCCCTGTCCAACCGCTCCTGCTTCCCCACCCCGGCATAAACAAGCGGCATTGCAACGTTTTCAAGCGCGGTGTATCTCGGCAACAGATTGAAACTCTGGAACACAAAGCCTATCTCCCTGTTCCGGATACCTGCCAGCTCATCTCCACTGAGGTTGCACACATCAATGCCGGCAAGACAATAACGCCCCTCCGTAGGGGTATCCAAACACCCGATAATGTTCATCAGCGTGGATTTACCTGACCCTGACGGCCCCATAATCGCCACATACTCATTCTTTTCAATTTTAAGGCTCACTCCGTCGAGTGCCTTCACTTCCTGCTCTCCCACACGAAAGTGTTTTTTAATCCCTTCGATTCTGATAACCTCATCCATCGTTCAAAACAACTTTTCCAGCGGCTAATTTAGCAATAATTCAGAGAATCAATATGTCTTTTAAGTCAAATCTTTCAAAGAAAAATCACTATTTTTGCGATAAATAACTGCAGGCAAATGACTCTGGACAGGTTGACATCGGGAGAATCAGCCCTTGTGGAAGAGCTGACGATAAAGGGACCGCTGAGACAGCACCTTCTGGATATGGGAATAATCCCGGACAGTGAGGTGAAGTTTCTCAAGGCCGCCCCCATGGGCGACCCCATCGAGATTCTGACACACGGTTATGTATTGACACTCAGGCTCGAAGAGGCAAGGCAGATTATCATCAAGCCAATTGTGGGGAATCCGGAAAAAGAGGCAGTTAAGATGGATCTTTCTCCGGTCGGGATCAAAAAAGCCGACCCAAATTTAGGATACAACCTGTCATTGCACGAGCACAACTCCCATCCCGGATATGGTGAGGCCGGAAAATATCACTCTCACGAGAATGAGACAATCCTTCCAAAAGACACTCCCCTTTCCATAGCGCTTGTAGGGCAGCAGAACAGTGGCAAATCCACCTTGTTCAACAATCTCACCGGCTCCAACATCCGCGTGGGCAATTTCCCCGGACTCACGATAGAGTCAAAGACCGCACAAATCAAAGGGCATTCGAATGCATTCGTCACAGACCTGCCGGGCATATATTCCCTCAACACATACACTTCGGAAGAAGAACTGGCCAAAGAGTTTCTCACCAAAGAGAAGCCCAAGGCGATTATCAATGTGGTTGATGCGTCAAACATTGAGCGGAACCTTTATCTCACGATGCAACTGATGGAGCTTGAGATTCCTATGGTACTGGCACTCAACATGATGGATGAAGTAACAAGCAATGGTGGCTCTGTCCGCGTAAACGAAATGGAGCGCTTGCTCGGTCTTCC
>JABUTQ010000121.1 GCA_021443605.1 Bacteroidales bacterium
TTTGCGATACCTTGTGAGGAACGATGTCATATCGACATAGATGACAGGATATTTGTTCAGGTGTTTTTCAAAGTCAGGATGCCTGCTTATCTCCAGCCCCTGAAACATCTCTCGAGAATCGCAGGAACGGTCGTAATACGCACACAACATCTTGGCCGCCAGCGACTTTCCAAACCTGCGGCAGCGACTTACACAAGAGAACCGCCTCTCGGTAAAGAGGGTGCCGTTGATTTCTGCGATAAGACCGGTCTTGTCAACATATTCCCCATTCAGGGACGATGCAAACATCCCATTCCCTACGTCAATATATGTGGCCATAGTTTACTCCTTTTTAAACAGCTTCTTAGTACTCTCAGTGCAAATATACACAAATCCAACTACTCTTTCTATGTCTTTAATTGAGTCGATACCAGTCAAAAAGTTTCTTGACGCCATCTGCGATTTCGACTTTGTGAGTCCAGCCGAGGGAGTGCAGTTTGCTGACGTCGATGAGTTTGCGTGGGGTGCCGTCGGGTTTGGTCGAATCAAAGACAACTTCGCCTTCAAAGCCTACTGTATTGACAACAAGTTCTGAGAGTTCACGGATTGTGAGTTCCTTGCCGGTGCCGACATTTATGTGGCAGTTGCGAATCTCACCGAGCGAAGGGATTGCCCCACCGCGTCCGGCATTAGTGTCACGGTCAGTAGTGCCGGCAGCAGAATTGCCGTAATGGACTGATGAATATTTCTCTATACCGATTATATCACTGAAATTGACATTTAACAAGATATGCACAGATGCGTCTGCCATATCTTCGCTCCAGAGAAATTCGCGCAGCGGAGTGCCTGTGCCCCATAGTGTCACCTTGTTCGTTTCTATTCCATATTTTGCCAATATGACCTTAATTTGTTCTTCGCTTGCACTGCCATCCACACCTTCCACCGGGCGGCGGTCCATATCTTTGCGGATGGTGCTCCAGTCGCCGTCATTCAGCAGTTTAGCCAAATATACCTTGCGCATCATTGCCGGCATCACGTGACTGTTCTCCAGATGGAAATTGTCATTCGGACCATAAAGATTGGTCGGCATCACCGCGATATAATTGGTTCCGTACTGCAAATTATAACTCTCGCACATCTTGAGGCCGGCAATCTTTGCTATGGCATATTCCTCGTTAGTATATTCCAGCGGGGATGTTAGGAGGCAATCCTCTGTCATAGGCTGCGGAGCGTTCTTTGGGTAGATGCAGGTACTGCCCAAAAAGAGCAGTCTCTGTACCCCGTGCTTGTATGCTTCGCCAATCACATTGCACTGAATCTTCATATTTTCCATAATGAAGTCTGCACGATAGAGACTATTCGCCATTATGCCGCCTACGTGAGCCGCAGCAAGTACTACTGCATCGGGACGTTCTTCATCAAAGAACTTTCTCACGGCATATTGGTCGGTGAGATCGAGCTCCTTATGCCCACGGCCGATAAGATTGGTATATCCGCGTTGTAGCAGATTGTTCCAGATGGCGCTGCCCACCAATCCACGATGGCCCGCCACGTATATTTTTGCGTTTTTGTCCAATGCCATTTCCTGATTATTTTACGATGCCCTTTTCAAGATATGCAGCCAGATTGACTCTTGCCGCCTCTCCTGCCTTCTCTGCGGCCACTTTTGCCATATCACTCTCCACCATCAGTTTCACAAGCTGCTCAAAACTGGTCTTTGATGGATTCCAGCCAAGTTTTGCTCGAGCCTTGGTTGGGTCCCCCCATAGATTCACAACATCAGTGGGACGATAGAAATCTGGAGAAACCTCTACGAGGCATTTGCCACTGGCCTTATCGTAGCCTTTCTCGGCTATTCCTTCGCCACGGAACTCCAGTTCTATGCCAACATAATGAAAAGCAAGTTGGGTGAACTCACGGACACTATGCTGCACACCGGTGGCAATCACAAAGTCTTCCGGAGTGTCGTTCTGGAGAATGAGCCACATACACTCCACATAATCTTTGGCATAACCCCAGTCACGGAGGGAGTCAAGATTGCCAAGATAGAGTTTTTCCTGCTTGCCCTGAGCGATGCGGGCCGCAGCAAGAGTGATTTTGCGGGTCACAAAGGTCTCGCCACGCCTTTCAGATTCGTGATTGAAGAGGATTCCGCTGCAGCAGAACATATCGTAGGCCTCGCGATATTCCTTAACAATCCAGAAGCCGTAGAGCTTCGCCACAGCGTATGGGGAATATGGATGGAATGGGGTGTTCTCATTCTGAGGCACCTCCTCAACCTTGCCATACAACTCGGATGTGCTCGCCTGATATATACGGCAACTCTTTTCAAGTCCACAAGCACGTACAGCCTCAAGCACACGTAGGACACCAGTTGCATCCACATCGGCAGTAAACTCGGGTGAGTCAAAGCTCACCTGCACGTGGCTCTGGGCTGCAAGATTATATATTTCAGTCGGCTTAACGGCTCCAACGACCTTTACCAGAGACATACTGTCCCCAAGTGTTGATACGCACTGACATTTGAACAGTGATTCGCATTAAGAAGTGAACAAGATTTC
>JABUTQ010000181.1 GCA_021443605.1 Bacteroidales bacterium
ACCCCAATGTTGAAAGTCTTGTGGAGTCCCCCCTCCTTTGAAAGGGTAATCGTGTAGAAACCGGGGACAAGCTTTCCAAGATTGAAACTTAAAGCCCGACTCTCATTGCCATTCAGTGCAACATCCTTTTTCCAACTCTTGATATGGCGATGTGTGTCGGTTTCCAGATTGAGGCTGTATTTTGCCCTTGTGGCTGAATTTGAAGGATTGAACGCTGTAAATGATATGGTTACCGGAGTATCCGCACCAAAAATCCAATTGTTTTTGCCGGGAACGGCAGTAAAACTTGCCTGACGCCCTGCAGGTGTAAGGATAAACGTGACGACATCATCCGAAGTGAGTTTGAACTCCGCGCCGGCACAAGTGTTGACGAGCGATTTGGGAGCATTGCCCCATACGTCCTTCACATTATATACAAAAGTATCGAACTCCGTGGATCTCCCACTCAGATTGTCTTTCAGATTGAACTCCTGCCAATCCAAAGCTACGGTGGTGTCCCAAGTGTTGCGGTTGAATATCGTCATTGCCCATTTTCCGTCTGAAAGAGGCTTGAACCAATATTCCACACCGTCAATCACTTTATGTCGAAAACCCTGAATACCAAGAGGGTCCTGGTCTATGGCGATGACATCTTTATTAGTGATGATATCATAGACTGCGGGAGTCATATCGGAGAGGTCGTTGCCGAGAATGAGGGGAGCCGCCATCATCGCCCATAGGGTGAAGTGGCTGCGGTCCTGCTCGATAGTGAGCCCGTTGCCGCATTCGAGCATATCGGGATCGTTCCAGTGTCCCGGACCGGCATACTGACGCAGCGGCTCGTTCAAATCAACGATGGAGAGTACACTGAGCTGCGTCCAAGTGTCGTGATAGATATTTTCACGGAAAGAGACTCCTATATCACCCGTAGAGCGCCACGAATTCCCAACTTCAGAAGCCCAAAGCCACGGCTGGCTTGTCCCCCACTCGCACATACTAAAGAATATCGGTCTTCCTGTTGCCGCAAGTGCGTCTCTCATAAGGATATAGGCTCCCTTGGGATTGATGTCGTCAGTGAAGCACCAATCGTATTTGAGATAATCGATACCCCATCTCGCATAAGTGAGGGCATCCTGATATTCGTGCCCGAGACTGCCGGGGCGGCCAGCGCAAGTCTTGCATCCGGCATCGGAGTAGATGCCGAGCTTCAGCCCCTTCGAATGGACATAGTCGGCCAAAGCCTTGATTCCGGAAGGGAAACGGACAGGATCTGCCTGAATGAAGCCGTTTTCATCCCTCTCGCCGTGCCAGCAATCGTCGATATTCAAATATATGTAACCGGCATCGGCAAGGCCGAGTTCCACAATCCGGTCTGCCATCTGACGAATCACCTTTTCATCGATGTTGCCGGCGAATTTGTTCCAGGTGCTCCACCCCATCTGAGGCGTAAGTCCGAGGAGTTCAACCTTTGCGGCATTGGCATTGCCTTGCTGTATTTGCTCGTGGAAGCCATCTTGGGCAAAAGTTGCAAGAAGCGAAGCAATCCCTGTTATAAAAATCGACAAAATCTTTTTCATAGGTAAAAAAGTTAATCTTGCGCGTTGTTTCCTATTGTATTTATTTGATTGTATAAAGCAAATTAATATCAGTATGAAATAATAATAACCTTTTGTTAAAAAAATCTCGGCCACAATCACCCTGCAAGTCACTTATAACCGTATTCCCCAAAGTTGTACGATATTTAAGTGTTGATAGGGGCGTCTGTTTTCTCTTCAATTATTTTAGCCTATAACAAAGATAACATTTAAAATTGTTACAATCTAATATAATTTTGAAAAAAAATGATACTATTTTGAATAATTCATATATTTGTAAAATAATTTAAAAAATATGACTCAAGTACTGTCCGAACTTCCCGCCCTCAAAGAAAAAGACTGTTTTCACGTTGTAGAGCGATTTAAATCAGAGTTTACGTTCCCCTTGCACCACCATAGGGAAATGGAGTTGAATTTCATTGAGAACGGCGCCGGACTCAGGCGCGTGGTAGGAGATTCGGCAGAGATTGTCGGGGATTACGACCTCGTGTTGATTGCCGGCAAAGACCTCGTCCACACTTGGGAGCAGAACGACACCCCGCCCAAAAAGATGCACGAGATTACGATACAGTTTTCTCCGGACCTCCTTATGAATCTGATTGAAACCAAAAAGCAGTTTGCCTCAATCGGAGAGATGTTCAAGAAGGCGGAGCGCGGGCTGGCATTCCCCGTGTCATCGATAATGAAAGTGTATTCACAGATAATGCAGGTGCTCGACATAAACGACGACTTCAACCAGTTGCTTGCCCTGCTGAGATTGCTCCACTCCCTATCGCTACTGGAATCGCGCGAGCTCTCGAGCCGTTCGTTCTCCCACGTCGATATCGAGAGTGAAAACAAGAGGATTGCAGCTGTAAAACTCTATGTACAGGAGAATTTCCGTTCGCAGGTGAGCCTTGTAGAGGCATCAGCCCTCGTGTCGATGTCCCCCACCACTCTGAGCCATTTTTTCAAACAATCCAC
>JABUTQ010000220.1 GCA_021443605.1 Bacteroidales bacterium
AAGCCCCCTTTAACTTTGATATGCCTTGTTGCCTTTGAGAGGAGATAACCCATCAGGAACGGGAATGATAGTCGAACCAACGCAACGTGGAACTGCCACCCTTCAATGCCCCATCCGCCGATGAAATTGCCGTGGTACATAGTTTTCACGGTGCCGTCAGGCAAGGTGATTGAAGGCAAATCGCCGAGCACGTTAAGCCCGAGCCCAAGGTCGATTGTAAAGAAACCGGCTATGGCACAGAGGATTATCAATGCTGCCTTCGGAAGGCGGCGAAGGATGAACGCATATACGATATTGGCGATGTATTCCAGCATCAGAGACCACTGCGGCCCGTTGAGAGGGTATGTCTCAGCCCAGCCCCTGACATCCATACCTGCCTTGACCGGAATCATCAGACATCCAATCAGAGCCATAAGCAAAAGTCTGTACCAAGTTGTCTGCCCCACAAGCCCGAACATACCGCAATCCCCGAAATAGAAAAGGAGCACCCCTATCACAGTTCCCGCTATCAACATAGGATGTAGACGAGTGAGACGGCGTTTGAAGAAGCCCCAGGTGGTCATCTTCCCCTCGCCCCAGCGGTCATCGTAGGCATAACCGATTACGAAACCTGAGAGGACAAAGAAGAAATCCACTGCAAGATAGCCGTGATTGATTATCTGTGTACCGATACGGGCATTGTAGGTCTCGAAAAGATGGAATGCCACCACCATCAAAGCGGCCACACCGCGCAGACCGTCAAGGATTTCATAACGGGGTTTGGACTCAAGATAGACGTTGTTTTTCATTGGTTCAGGGATTTTTGCAAAAGTAAGAATTATCGTGATATTCAGCAACTACTCTCCTGTGGCTTTAAGGATAGCGGCAAACTCCTTGATACACTTGGGATAACATACTGTCCAAAAATTCCAGTCGTGTATCCCCGGCCTTGTGATATAGCTATGAGGGAACTTGATGCTTTCAAGATAGTTGTGAGTATTCACGTTCGCATTGAAGCACATATTGTCTTCAGTGCCGCACTCGAGAATCAGTTTCGGAAGGTCGGCAGTCTCAGCGGTATATCCTTTCGTTTCAAATATCGTCTTTAAAGAAGGTACCTTATCTGTTCCCATCCCCTCCACTGCACCCGACATCGAATAACACAAACAGAATTTATCGGGATACATAAATGCGTGATATACAGAACCATATCCTCCCATAGACAATCCTGCCACGGCCGTATTTGCCTTGCCGGTGAGGGCCGGATAATTCTTCTCTATAAAAGGCATCAAATCTTTATGGAAAAAACTTTCGTATCTCTGCCCCTGAACATAGTCATCCACATAGAAACAATCGCGGCAATCGGGTGTAACAACAATAATTTCAGGGACTTCCCCTTTTTTCACAAGCTCATCCGTTGTCTTGTCCACCAAACCTTTGCTAACCCACTCGTTGTTGTTGCTCCACATTCCGTGAAGGAGATACAGCACCGGATATTTCTTGCCGGAAGTCTTCCAATCCGAAGGGAGATAGATTGTGCATTTTGCATTCTGCACGTTACTGCTTGATACACGCACATCCTTGATTACCACCCCTTTGTAACTTGAAGTGCTCTCTTGGTCAACTTTGTCCGGATCTATCACCCAGGTGGGAGTGTCCTTCTGGCAGCCAACGATTGCCGCAAGGCAAAATACCAAAACGAAGTAGGCAAACTTATTCATTAGTTGTGGTCTTCATTGAACATTCTCATCCGCTCCTCCAGAACCGGATAAAGTTCATCCCTCATACGGCTGGTGCAGGCACGCACCCCAGGCTGGAGAGATCCTGTGGTATCGAGATTGATGCTCGAAACGCCGTAATGAATCAATTCCTTCACGAGTTGAGAACCGCTCATTCCCGGGAATGAGAGAGAGAAGAAAAATCCGTCGCCTATATCTTCGTGAATATCACGAGGATATGTGATTGTAAATCCGTTGTCGCAGAAGATTTTCTTCATTTTTTGGGCTCGGATTGCATACTCTTTTGTATCCTCCACAAAATTTATATTCCCCTCACAACTGAGACGAAGCATCTCTGCATATCCATATTGTGTCGTGGATGTGCAACCGGAGGTTATCATATAAAGAATGGAGGCAATGAAAGTAGGGCCGAAAACTCCTGTGTCGTGGTATCTTTCGGCAAAATCCGGGAATTGGCGGTCGAAGAGTTTGTCGCTCACACATACCAGGGCGATGCGCTGACCGGCGTATGAGAATATCTTACTGGCAGAAAGCATCAATATGTAATTGTCTGTATATCTTGCGACTGTGCGTACATACGGAGCCTCGTAAGGATGGCTCAAATCGCGACGGTTGTCCATTGCGAAGTAAGCCAGATCTTCCATAACGATAACATCATATTTTGTAGCAAGCTCACCTATAATCTTTAGTTCCTCTTCTTCGAGTGATATCCAAGCGGGGTTGTTGGGGTTGCTGTAGATTATGGCCGCAACATCTCCGTCGGCGAGTTCTGCTTCAAGCTTTTCTCTCAGTGCGG
>JABUTQ010000029.1 GCA_021443605.1 Bacteroidales bacterium
TCCATTTCCAAAGATTTTTCGGATTACATCCAAATGCCTACCGATGATATGGACAAGCTCACTCCGGAACTGATGCGTCTGGTGTATCAATTGAGAAGCGGCAATAGCTCCGATTTGGCCCTCACCTTCCCGGAAGTCGCCCAGTTCATCATATCCAATTGTAAGGATAATCCGCTGTTTGCCAAATACATAGACGATGATATGGCAACACAGCTCGATTTGCTTCAGTCTATGACCGGAAATGAAGAAGAAGATGAAGAGGCAGTAGAAGAGACGGTGGTAGAAGTCGAGAAGACAGTACAGAATACTGATACACTGAGTGTTAAATCCGTTAAATCCGTCAATTCTGAAAAGGAAGAGGAGAAGAAAGGCCCGACTCCACAGATAGTAAATCCGGCCACACAAACAGTAAAGAAAGAGACAACTACTTTAAAAGCATCTGAAATCGGCACTACGGACGGCTCCGATATCAGCGTAATTAAATTTATGCCGAAGTTGGAATCGGCAATGCCGTCTTTCGAATCACAAGTACTTGCAACATTGTCAGATACAGCTGCAATACGCAGGCAGATGACAATAGACGAGATGACCGAATTCATCGGATCCACCCCATATCAGACCAAGATGGTATATTCGTTCAGCAAGTCCAAGAAAAAGACATTATCCCCTTTGGAATATGTCCATTTTCTTGCAGATGACCTGTTTAAGCGGAAAGCACTCGCTGCCTTCGTGAATGCTGAGCAGAAGAAGGGGCTGATTATGAGGATGAAGTATATGGACTATGCTAACGCGGATACAAGACTATCGGCCACGGAGTTGACCTCTTTCCTTAATGAATTCGGAATCAACGGAATAACCGAAGAAACGGTAAAGGCAATAGCATTTCCCAAGAAAGCAGTAGCCGAAGCAGTGACAGCAACACTTGCTGACACACTTAAAGGGAAAGAACTTGAGAATCAGCACAATACAGATTCCACACTCACTGCAGCCCAAAGAAATATCATATCGGTTGCAGATTCCTCGGCTGCAATTGCTCCCCAAAAACCGGTCGTAATATCAAAGCCCAAGAAGAGCATAGACGATATCCGTGCGGAGCTCTTTGCAGATATGATGTATTCCGGAAAGAGATACACTCCGGAGCAACTCGCCGGCAACTTCAAAAAGCTCGGATATGATGTCGGCAAAGAGATGCTCTCTCTCCTTTATGAATATTATGCCAGCGTGAATCACTATGACGAGACTCAAACTATGACCGTTGAGCAACTGATTGATTATGGGTTGGATACATTGGTGACCGACTCACGATTAGCAGGTTTCATAGACGAGCAGACCAGAGATAAAATCTCAGGTGCGCGCGATATGATTGAAGAAGGGCTCGCAATGATGCGGAACGACAACCACTCACTCCTTGTCGCGATTACCGACCTACCGATAGAATCGACTGAGACATACGCATTTATAGAAAACTTCGAGACTCTGACGGGAGATTTTCTTTCCGGAGAAAAATCTGTCGTGGGAGAATCCATTATGTATAATGAGATGAAAAACGGCTTCAGCCGCGAACTCAGCATAGTGACAATCCTCACCGTGCTGGCAATATTCCTCATAGTTGCAATTACTTTCCGCTCGCTCGTGGTGCCGATTATCCTTGTAATGACAGTAATGACAGCCGTATATGTGAACGTGGTATTCAGTGGAATCATCTCGGGCACAATGCTTTACCTGGCATATCTGATTGCCCAGAGCATCCTTATGGGGGCAACTATAGATTATGGGATTCTCTTTACCAACTATTATAAGGAGTATCGTCTTTCAAAACCCATAGACGAATCGATAAGAAGTGCATATCGTGGCTCAATCCGCACGATAATGACTTCCGGCCTTATTATGGTGGCTGCCCCCGGAGTGATGGCGCTGATGGTGGATGATATGGCAATATCTGCTATCGTGAGCAGCATCGCAATCGGTGCATTTGCGGCAATTTTGCTCATTATGTTGGTACTTCCCGGAGTTCTGGTGGCCTTTGACCGATTCGTGGTAAGGACAAAAAAGTAAAAGATTACCCCAATTCACCCCTAAAAACGCGGAAATCATCCCATTTTGACGGGGCGAAAGAAAAAATAACGATTGTCAACCACATTATACGCCTCTTTGTCACGAATACCCCGCTTTGGTCACACCCTTGTTTTTTGTACTCTTTTTATAGATAATTTTGCACCATCCGAAAAATGGACCTAAACTTAAAACTTCAAACGTGAAAAAAGTTGTAATAACCGGAATGGGCGCAGTAACTCCTATTGGGATTGGAGTGGAGAACTATTGGCGAGGGCTGATAGAAGGCAAATCGGGAATATGCCCCATCACTCTCTTTGATACTGAAAAGATGCCCGTGAAAGTTGCGGGCGAAATCCACGATTTCAAAGCGGAGGAATTTATGCCGAAAAGAACGGCAAAAGATTCGGCAAGGTTTGCAAAATTTGCCTTCGCAGCTGCGAAGGAAGCTCT